>NZ_JAYFUI010000188.1:0-94638 GCF_034961125.1 Pseudomonas machongensis
CCCTGTGGGAGCGGGCTTGTCCCGCGATCGGGCGCGAAGCGGCCGTAGAACCTGGCACCGAGATTTATCAGGACGATCTCGACTGCCTGGCTTGCGGCCGCTTCGCGCCCGATCGCGGGACAAGCCCGCTCCTACAGGGACCGAGTCGGCTGCAGCACGCACCGCAATGCGACATTTTGATTAAATACTCTAGAAATGACTTATAGCTTTCATTGAGTCACTTTGGTGACTATTGAGGCTTGCGAAGCCCTCTAGGCGACCCCAGGCAAAGCTGTTACTCTCGGCGCGCTTTCAGATGATGCGGTTTGCAATGAATCCCTTCATCTCATATCAATAATAAACGCATCGACGCGTGAAGAATTCGCTGTTGCTAAAGGAGTGGGCTTCCATGATCGAACATTTTTGGAAGGATAAATACCCAGCCGGAATTACGGCGGAAATCAATCCTGACGAATTCCCCAACATCCAGGCCGTACTGAAGCAATCCTGCCAGCGTTTTGCCGACAAACCGGCGTTCAGCAACCTCGGCAAGACCCTCACCTACGGCGAGCTGTATACCCTGTCCGGCGCTTTCGCGGCCTGGCTGCAACAGCACACCGACCTCAAGCCCGGCGATCGCATCGCCGTGCAACTGCCCAATGTACTGCAATATCCCGTCGCTGTGTTCGGTGCCATGCGCGCCGGCCTGGTCGTGGTCAACACCAACCCGCTGTACACCGCGCGTGAACTCGAGCATCAGTTCACCGACTCCGGTGCCAAGGCCGTGGTGTGCCTGGCCAACATGGCGCACCTGGTCGAGAAGGTCCTGCCCAAGACCCAGGTCAAGCACGTCATCGTCACCGAGGTGGCCGACCTGCTGCCGCCGCTCAAGCGCGTGCTGATCAACAGCGTCATCAAGTATGTGAAGAAGATGGTGCCGGCCTACAGCCTGCCCCAGGCGGTGCGCTTCAACGACGCACTGGCCAAGGGCCGCGGCCAGCCGGTCATCGAGGCCAGCCCGCAAGCCAATGACGTGGCTGTGCTGCAATACACCGGCGGCACTACGGGTGTGGCCAAGGGCGCGATGCTGACCCACCGCAACCTGGTCTCCAACATGCTGCAGTGCCGCGCCTTGATGGGCTCGAACCTGCAGGAAGGCTCCGAGATCATCATCACGCCGCTGCCGCTGTACCACATCTATGCGTTCACCTTCCATTGCATGGCCATGATGCTGATCGGCAACCACAACGTGCTGATCAGCAACCCGCGCGACCTGCCGGCGATGGTCAAGGAACTGGGCAAGTGGAAGTTCAGCGGTTTCGTCGGGCTGAACACCCTGTTCGTCGCCCTGTGCAACAACGAAACCTTCCGCAGCCTGGACTTCTCGGCGCTGAAGGTGACCCTTTCCGGCGGCATGGCCCTGCAACTGAGCGTGGCCGAGCGCTGGAAGGCGGTCACCGGCTGCGCCATCTGCGAAGGCTACGGCATGACCGAGACCAGCCCGGTGGCGGCGGTCAACCCGTCCGAAGCCAACCAGATCGGCACCATCGGTATCCCGGTGCCGTCCACCCTGTGCAAGGTCATCGACGACAGCGGCCAGGAACTGCCGCTGGGCGAAGTCGGCGAGCTGTGCATCAAGGGCCCGCAGGTGATGAAGGGCTACTGGCAGCGCGAAGACGCCACTGCCGAGATCCTCGACAGCGAAGGCTGGCTGAAGACTGGCGACATCGCGGTGATTCAGCCCGACGGCTACATGCGCATCGTCGACCGCAAGAAGGACATGATCCTGGTCTCGGGCTTCAACGTGTATCCCAACGAGCTGGAAGACGTGCTGGTCGCCCTGCCGGGCGTGCTGCAATGTGCCGCGATCGGCGTGCCGGACGAGAAGTCGGGCGAGGTGATCAAGATGTTCATCGTCGCCAAGCCAGGTGTCACGCTGACCAAGGAACAGGTGATGGAGCACATGCGTGCCAACGTCACCGGCTACAAGGTGCCGCGGTTCATCGAGTTCCGCGATGCCCTGCCGACCACCAACGTCGGCAAGATCCTGCGTCGTGAGCTGCGCGACGAAGAGATGAAGAAGCTGGGGCTGAAGAAGATCGCCTGATTCACACCGGCCCGCTCCTGCAAGAGCGGGCCGGTTTTGGTTTCAGCGCAACTTTTCCAGCATCTGGTAGTACCACATCCCCACCGATAGCAGCGGATTGCCCAGCAAATCCCCCATCGGCACCTTGATGTGCTTGCACGCGGCGAAGGTGTCGAACTTCTCCAGCGTCCCGGTCAATGCCTCGGCCATGATCTCGCCCATGATGTGGCTGGTCGCGATGCCATGCCCGGAGTAACCCTGGCAGTACCAGACGTTGTCCGACAGCTTGCCCAGCTGTGGGATGCGGTTGACCACGATGCCCATGGCGCAGCTCCACTTGAATTCGATCGGCACGCCCTTGAGCGCCGGGAAGGTGCGCTCGATGCAGGGGCGCAGCTCGGCTTCGATGTCCCGCGAATCACGCCCCGAATAGTTGGCGCCGCCACCGAACAGCAGGCGCTTGTCGGCGGTCAGGCGGTAGTAGTCGAGCACGAAGCGACAGTCGTACACCGCCAGGTCCTCGGGGTTGATCTGCTCGGCCAGCTCGCCCAGCGGCGCGGTGGTGACGATGCCACCCATGGCCGGGAAGATCTTGCCCTTGAGCTGGCGCTGCTCGAGCTTGTGGTACACATCGCCTGCCAGCAGGATCTGGCGAGCCTCGATCCGGCCATTGGCGGTGACCACTGCCGGACTCGGACCGTGGACGATATCCAGCACTTCCGAATTTTCGAAGACCAGCGCGCCGAGGCTGTGCGCAGCCCGCGCCTCGCCCAGGCACAGATTGAGCGGATGCAGGTGCAGGTTGCGCGTGTTCTTCAGTGCCCCGAGGTACAGCGGGCTCTCCAGGTGGCGCGAGATGCCCTGGCGGTCGAGCAGTTGCACCTGGTCGCCCATGCCGCGGCGCTGGGCCTCGGCTTCGAAGGCGCGCAGTTCCTCCAGGTGCGACGGTTTCATCGCGGCATGCAGGTGGCCGCGCTTGAGATCGCATTGGATGCCGTAGCGCGCCACGCGCTGCTCGATGATCTGGTGCCCGCGCCAGCGCAGGTGCCAGATGAAATCGTCCACCTCGCTGCCGAGCCGGTCACGCATCTGCGTGCGCATGGCCTCGTCGCCGGACAGGCTGCCAGTCACCTGGCCACCATTGCGCCCGCTGGCGCCCCAGCCGATGCGGTTGGTCTCGACGATGGCGACCTTCAGGCCGCGCTCTGCCAGCTCCACGGCGGTGGCGACGCCGGTGAAGCCGCCGCCGATGATCGCCACGTCGACCTGTTCGGTGCCCTTGAGCGTCGGGTACTCGGTCCGGTCGTTGAGGGTGGCGCTGTAGTAGGACGGTGCGCGCTGGGCCGGGCCGTTGTTCAGTGCTGCGTTCATGGGGTGTTCCTTGTTCTGAATAGGGTAGGGCTCAAGCCTGGTGCAGGTACCAGCGCCAGTCCTGTTCGCTGACTTCGGCCATGAGCTGGCGGTATTCGGCGCGTTTGACCTTCAGGTATACCCCGAGGAACGCATCGCCCAGCGCTTCGCGAGCCCAAACCGAGTGCTCCAGTGCATCGAGGGCGGTGAGCCAGTCGGTGGGCAGGTGCTCGGTGGCCTGGGCATAGCCGTTGCCCTCGACCGGAGCGCCGGGGTCCAGTTGTTCGCGAATGCCTTGGTGCGTGGCGGCGAGAATGGCCGCGGCAGCCAGATAAGGGTTGGCATCGGCGCCGCAGATACGGTGCTCGATGTGTCGGCTGGGGGCCGGGCCGCCGGGTACGCGCAGGCTCACGGTGCGGTTGTCGACACCCCAGGTCGGCGCCAGCGGCGCATAACTGTTGGCCTGGAAGCGGCGGAACGAGTTGGCGTTGGGGCAGAACAGCAGCAGCGAATCGCGCAGGTGGCGCAGCATGCCCGCCACGGCCTGGCGCAGCAGCGGCGTACCGGCCGGGTCTTCGCTGGCGAACAGGTTGCGGCCTTCGCTGTCAGCCAGGCTCAGGTGCATGTGCATGCCGGTGCCGGCGATCTGGGCGAAGGGCTTGGCCATGAAGCAGGCCTGCATGCCGTGGGCATGGGCCACGCCCTTGACCAGGCGCTTGTAGCGCACGGCCTGGTCCATCGCTGCCAGCGCATCGCCGTGCTCCAGGGTGATTTCCACCTGGCCGGGGGCATACTCGGAAATCGCCGTGCGTGCCGGAATACCCTGGGCCTTGCAGGCGGCATACAGGTCGGCGAGGAAGGGCTCGATCTGTTCCAGCTCACGCAGGCCATAAACCTGTGTGCTGCGTGGTCGGCCGCCGTCGCTGTCGAGCGCCGGTTGCGGGCGGCCCTGGGCATCGCGCTGCTGGTCGAGCAGGTAGAACTCCAGCTCGCAGGCCATCACCGGGTGATAACCGTCGGCGTTCAGGGCCTCGATGGTGCGCAGCAGGACATGGCGCGGGTCGGCAATGCTGGCGGGCAGGCCTTCGCTGGGGTGCATGCTGACCTGCACCGCGGCGGTCGGCACCCGGCGCCAGGGCAGGCGTACCAGGCTGCCGTCCAGGGGGTAGGCGCGGCAGTCGATGTCACCGACATCCCAGACCAGGCCCGAGTTTTCCACATCGTCGCCATTGAGGGTCAGGCCAAGGATGGTGCTGGGCAGCGGCCGGCCGCTTTCATACACCGCCATCAGCTCGTCACGGTGCAGCAGCTTGCCGCGCGGCACGCCGTTGGCGTCGAGGATGAACAGTTCGATCAGGTCGATGTCGGGGTTTTCGGCCAAGAAACGGCGGGCTTGCTCGGGGTTGGCAAAGTGCATGGGGGCTCGCTCGCGCCCCTGTCGTTCAGGGGCGCACAAGACCACCGCGGGTTGGCGCGGTGCGTCGGACGGATTCAGGCAGCCGCAGGGCTGCGGTAGGCGTCAATGGGCAGCGAGCGAGGTATCCGGCGGGCGAGCATGGCGGCAGTGCCACAGGGCCCAGAAGGCGAGGATGACGTGGACCAACGGATTTTCACCGGCGCGGGCCCTGACCTTCGGCAGCGAAGGGCGTGATAGCGGAGGCGCGGTGATCGGGTCGGGAATCATGCCCTGGATACTCACATGGTGGGTAAGGTTGATTAAAGCAGTGAGTGGTGATGTTCAGATCGGTTTTGGCTAAACATTGTGATGATCTGCCCGGCTCTATCGCGGCATAAACCTGCTCCTGCACGGGCCGCTCTTGCATAGAAGCGGGCTCGCCCGCGAAGAGGCCGGTACAGGCAGCAGAGAACCGGCAAATCTGCGACAATCGCGCATCCTCAAGAATGCCGATCATGCAAAAGCAGGCTCACCTGCATCATCAGAAAGCCCCATGACTGACCACGCCATCGACAAACTGCTGCAAAACCTCGACCACGCCATGATCGCCGACCGCCATCGCCTGCGGCGGCAACTGCACGAACTGCGCAAGCGCCCCGACGAGGGCAAGCTGGCGCAGTGGGTGGAGAAGGTCCAGGCGTCCTGCGCCCAGGTCACCGCGCGCCAGCAGAGCGTGCCGAGTATCCGCTACGACGACAGCCTGCCCATCGCCGCCAAGCGCGACGAGATCAAGAAAGCCCTGGCCGAGCACCAGGTGCTGGTGATCGCTGGCGAAACCGGTTCGGGCAAGACCACCCAGTTGCCGAAGATCTGCCTGGAGCTGGGCCGCGGCAGTCATGGCCTGATCGCCCATACCCAGCCGCGCCGGATCGCCGCGCGCAGCGTGGCGACGCGGGTTGCCGAAGAGCTCGGCACACCCCTTGGGGCGCTGGTCGGTTACCAGGTGCGCTTCGAGGACCAGAGCGACTCCAACACCCTGGTCAAGCTCATGACCGACGGTATCCTGCTGGCCGAAACCCAGCACGACCGCTTCCTCGAACGCTACGACACGATCATCGTCGACGAAGCCCACGAGCGCAGCCTGAACATCGATTTCCTGCTCGGCTACCTCAAGACCCTGCTGCACCGGCGCCCCGACCTCAAGCTGATCATCACCTCGGCGACCATCGACCTGGAGCGTTTCTCCAAGCACTTCGATGGCGCGCCGATCATCGAGGTGTCCGGCCGTACCTACCCGGTGGACACCTGGTACCGCCCGCTCACCAGCGAGCAGGACGAGGAGGGCAACCAGGTCGAGGACGACCTCACGGTCGACCAGGCGATCCTCGCCACGCTGGATGAAATCGCCCAGCACGAACGCAGCCAGGGCAAGGGCCCGGGCGATGTGCTGGTGTTCCTGCCCGGCGAACGCGAGATTCGCGATGCCGCCGAGATCCTGCGCAAGGCGCAGCTGCGCCACACCGAGATCCTGCCGCTGTACGCGCGCCTGACGCCGGCCGAGCAGCAGAAAATCTTCCAGTCCCACAGTGGCCGACGCGTGGTGCTGGCGACCAACGTTGCCGAAACCTCGCTGACCGTGCCGGGCATCCGCTACGTGATCGACAGCGGTACCGCGCGCATCAGCCGCTACAGCTACCGCGCCAAGGTCCAGCGCCTGCCCATCGAGGCGGTGTCGCAGGCCAGCGCCAACCAGCGTAAAGGCCGTTGCGGGCGGGTCGAGCCGGGTATCTGCATCCGTCTCTACAGCGAAGATGATTTCAACGGCCGCCCAGCGTTCACCGACCCCGAGATCCTGCGCACCAACCTGGCGGCGGTGATCCTGCAGATGCTGCACCTGCGCCTGGGCGAGATCGACGCGTTTCCGTTCATCGAGCCGCCGGATGGCAAGGCCATCAGCGACGGCTTCAACCTGTTGCAGGAGCTCTCGGCGGTCAACCGCGAGAACCAGCTCACGCCGCTTGGCCGCCAGTTGGCGCGCCTGCCGATCGACCCGCGGTTGGGCCGCATGTTGCTCGAAGGTGCCCGCCAGGGCAGCCTGCAGGAAGTGCTGATCGTCGCCAGTGCGCTGTCGGTACAAGACCCGCGCGAGCGTCCGCCGGAGCGCCAGCAGGCCGCTGACCAGGCGCACGCGCAGTGGAAAGATGTCGATTCGGACTTCGCCGCGCTGGTCAACCTGTGGCGCGGCTTCGAGGAGCAGCGCCAGGCGCTGACCGCCAATCCGCTGCGCAACTGGTGCCGCAAGAACTTCCTCAGCTACCTGCGCCTGCGCGAGTGGCGGGATGCGCATCGCCAGCTGTCGCTGATCTGCCGTGACCTGCAGTTGGCGGTGAACAAGGATGCCTCCGACTACCAACGCATGCACAAGGCGATCCTCAGCGGCCTGCTCAGCCAGATCGGCCACAAGACCGAAGAGGGTGATTACCAGGGCGCGCGCCAGCGGCGCTTCTGGGTGCACCCTTCGTCCGGCATCGGCCGCAAGCGCCCGCAGTGGGTGATGGCGGCCGAGCTGGTGGAAACCACCAAGCTGTATGCGCGCATGGTCGCCAAGATCGAGCCGGACTGGATCGAGCCGCTGGCCGGGCACCTGATCAAGAAGAACCATTTCGAGCCGCACTGGGAGAAGAAGCGCGGGCAGGTGGTCGCCTATGAACAGATCACGCTGTATGGGTTGATCCTGGTCGGTCGACGCCCGGTGCACTTCGGTCCGATCGATCCGGTGACCTCGCGCGAGCTGTTCATCCGCGAGGGGCTGGTCGGTGGCGAGATCCAGTCCAGGGCCAAGTGCCTGTCGGCCAACAAGCGCCTGCTCGAGCAGCTCGATGAGCTGGAAGCCAAGGCCCGCCGTCGTGACATCCTGGCCGACGAAGAGACGCTGTACGCCTTCTACGAGGCGCGCCTGCCGGAAGAGATCCACCAGACCGCGACCTTCGACAGCTGGTATCGGATGAACAGCCAGAAGGACGCCAACCTGCTGATCATGCGCGAAGAGGACGTGCTCGCCCGTGAGGCCAGCGAAGTCACCGCCGCGCAGTACCCGGACCACCTGCAGGTGGGCGACCTGCGCCTGCCGTTGAGCTATCACTTCGAACCCAATCACCCGCGCGACGGTGTCACCGTCCGGGTGCCAGCGCCCTTGTTGCCGAACCTGCCGGGCGAACGCCTGGAGTGGCTGGTGCCGGGGCTGCTGGAGGCCAAGTGCGTGGCCCTGGTGCGCAATCTGCCCAAGGCCTTGCGCAAGAACTTCGTGCCGGTGCCGGACTTCGTCAAGGCGGCGTTGTCGCGCATGACCTTCGGCCAGGGCGCCTTGCCGCAGGCCCTGGGCCAGGAACTGCTGCGCATGACCGGGGCGCGCGTCTCGGACGAGGCGTGGGCCGAATCGGCGGGGCAGGTCGAAGGACACCTGCGCATGAACATCGAGGTGGTCGACGGCCAGGGCAAGTTCCTCGGCGAAGGCCGCGACCTGGCCGAGCTGACCGCGCGGTTCGCCGCTGCCAGCCAGGCCGCGCTGGCGTTGCCACGTAGCGAGAAAACCGAACAGCCGGTGCAGGCCAAGGCCTTCGCCCAGGTGGCGCAGACTGCCCAGCAGAAGATCGCCGGCCTTTCGCTGACGGTGTATCCAGCACTGGTGGAAGACAACGGCGCGGTGCGCGAGGGGCGTTTCTCGACCCAGGCCGAAGCCGAATTCCAGCACCGCCGCGCGCTGCAGCGCCTGTTGCTGCAACAGCTGGCCGAGCCTGCCAAGTTCCTGCGCGGTAAGCTGCCGGGGCTGACCGAGCTGGGGCTGCTGTACCGCGAGCTGGGCCGGGTCGAATCGCTGGTCGAGGATATCCTGCTGGCCAGCCTCGACAGCTGTGTGCTCGAAGGCGAGACGCCACTGCCGCGCGACGGCGCCGCGCTGGCCTCGCTCGCTGAACGCAAGCGTGGCGACTGGACCGAGCATGCCGAGCGGCTGGCACGCCAGACCCTGGAAGTGCTCAAGCTGTGGCATGGCCTGCAGAAGCGCTTCAAGGGCAAGATCGACCTGAGCCAGGCGGTGGCGCTGAACGATATCAAGCAGCAACTGGGCAACCTGGTGTACCCAGGCTTCGTGCGCGAGACGCCGTCGCAGTGGTTCAAGGAACTGCCGCGCTATCTGAAGGCCATCGAGCTGCGCCTGGAGAAGCTGGGTTCGCAGGTGCAGAAGGACCGTGTCTGGAGCGGCGAGCTGGGCAACCTGTGGACGCAGTACAAGACCCGCGCCGACAAGCATGCCCAGGAGGGCAAGCGTGACGCCGAACTGACCCTGTATCGCTGGTTGCTGGAGGAATACCGGGTGTCGCTGTTCGCGCAGCAGTTGGGGACGAAAGTGGCGGTTTCCGATAAGCGATTGAGCAAGCAGTGGAGTTTGGTGGAAGCCTAAATTCCCTGAGTTGTGGCAATATTGGCGCAATTTGGGCCGCGTTGCGGCCCATCGCATGACAACCCCGCTCTCACTTTGTGGGAGCGGGCTTGCCCCGCGATCGAGGGCGCAGCCCTCGCTGACGATCTCAAGTTGGCACTAAAGTGCCATTAATCACAGCCCATCCCGGCCAACGCCCGCCAGGCGCAGGCCACAGACCAGAGGAACGACCGTGCACAACGTCGTGATCAGCGGCACCGGCCTGTATACCCCGGCCCAGAGCATCTCCAACGAAGAACTGGTGGAATCCTTCAACACCTGGTCGCAACAGTTCAACGCAGACAACGCCGCCGCCATCGAGCGTGGCGAGGTCGAGCCGGCGCCGCTGTCCGACGCGGCGTTCATCGAAAAGGCATCAGGCATCAAGAGCCGCTTCGTCATGGACAAGGCCGGCATCCTCGACCCGCAGCGCATGAAGCCACGCCTGCCGGAGCGCTCCAATGACGAGTACTCCATTCTTTGCGAAATGGCCGTGGCTGCAGCCCGCCAGGCGCTGGAGCGCGCCGGTCGTACCGCTGCCGACGTCGATGGGGTGATCGTCGCCTGCTCCAACCTGCAGCGCGCCTATCCTGCGATCGCCATCGAGGTACAGCAGGCCTTGGGCATCCAGGGCTTCGGCTTCGACATGAACGT
Source organism: Pseudomonas machongensis (assembly GCF_034961125.1). Taxonomy (NCBI): domain Bacteria; kingdom Pseudomonadati; phylum Pseudomonadota; class Gammaproteobacteria; order Pseudomonadales; family Pseudomonadaceae; genus Pseudomonas; species Pseudomonas machongensis. Next base: position 9,943 of record NZ_JAYFUI010000188.1, read on the forward strand.
GGCCTGCTCCTCGGCCACCTTCGGCATCCAGAACGCCGCCAACAGCATTCAGCTCGGCCAGGCCCGGGCGATCCTGATGGTCAACCCGGAGATCTGCACCGGCCACCTGAACTTCCGTGACCGCGACAGCCACTTCATCTTTGGTGATGCCGCCACTGCCGTATTGCTCGAGCGCGCCGACCAGGCCACATCGAAGCATCAGTTCGACATCGTCAGCACCAAGCTGCTGACCTCGTTCTCCAACAATATCCGCAACAACTTCGGCTTCCTCAACCGTGCGGCGGAGGAGGGTGAAGGCACCCGCGACAAGCTGTTCGTGCAGGAAGGGCGCAAGGTGTTCAAGGAAGTCTGCCCGATGGTTGCCGAGCTGATCGGCAAGCACCTGGCCGAGAACGACCTGCAGCCTTCCGACGTCAAGCGCTTCTGGCTGCACCAGGCCAACCTGAGCATGAACCACCTGATCGTCAAGAAGCTGCTGGGACGTGAGGTGAGCGAGCAGGAGGCACCGGTGATTCTCGACCGTTATGCCAACACCAGTTCGGCCGGCTCGGTGATTGCCTTCCACCTGTACCAGGATGACCTGGAGCAAGGATCGGTGGCGGTGCTGAGCTCGTTCGGGGCGGGGTATTCGATTGGTAGTGTGATTCTGCGCAAGCGCTGATAACGGCGGCGGCCTTTTCGCGGGCTTGCCCGTGAAAAGGCCGTGGTATTTTCAGCAGCCGAAAAAAAGCGGGAAGCGCCGGATGGGGTCGGCACTTCCCGCTGAGCTACGCAGGGGAGCGTTCTTTTAGAACTTGGCTTCCAGGTCGACCTGCAGGGTGTCGACATCCGCGTCGGTGTTCGGCAGCTGCGAACGGTCGGTCTTGGCCATCAGGTAAGCCGCGCCGACAGCGAAGTTCTTGTCGATTTCGTAACCGACCTTGAACTTGTGACCACGGTTACCGGTGAAGCCGTTGCCGAAGTCGGAGTCGGTGAAGGCGCTGACCACAGCGTTGCGCTGTACGTCGCGGTAGTTGTAGTCCAGGCTCCAGGCGCCGAGCTTGGTCTTCACACCCGCCAGCCAGGCCTTGTCTTCGCCGTCGGTGCTGTCGGTGTTCTTCACGTACTGACCGTAGGCGGCCAGCGGGATGGCGAAGCCGGTGAAGTCGATCTGACCGAAGCCTTCCACCAGGTTGAACTCGGTGGTGGTGTTGCCGAACTGACGCAGAGCGGCAGATTCCTTGTCGTTGTCGTAGCCGTAGATGCTGCCGCCAACGGTGACCTTGAGGGTATCAGCCGGTGCGAAGCGAGCCCCCAACTGGCCGTGGTACAGCTGGGCGTCGTGCTTGAACTGCACGCCGTCGCCGTCGACGTTGTCCTTGAGGGTGTACTGACCGGCGCTACCGAACAGCTCGGCGCCGCCCAGGTTGGTCTTGTAGGTGACAGCCACACCTTCAGGGTTCAGGTCGCTATCCCAGATGATGTCGCCCATGCTCACCCAAGGCTGTTGCATCTTGCCGCCGATCAGGTGCAGGTTCGGGATGGCGGTCGGGTGCCAGTCGAGGTAGGCCAGGTCGACCCACAGCGATTTCTTTTCGAAGTAGTTGTCCAGGCTCTGGTTGGTCGAGCGGCCATCGGCGCTGCTGCCGGTGGCGATACGCACGCCAGCGTCGACCTGCGGGTTGATTTCGCTGTAGAAGCCGACGCGGGCACGGACGCGCTCACGGTCCTGGTTGCCGCTGCCGCTGCGTGGGTTGTCGACGTTGACGTCTTCGTAACGCAGGCGCACGTCACCCTTGATCTGGGTCTTGGCGGCCCATGCCACTTTCTGTTCGAAGGAGCTCAGGCGCTCGGACTGTGCCTTCTGGTCGGCCTTTTCCTTGGTTTCTTTTGCCAGATCGGCCTGCAGTTCGCTGTACTGCGCCTGGTTGATCGAGCCGTTGGCGCGGAGCATTTCGAGCAGCTTGGCGTCGACTGCAGCACTGGCCGGGGCGCTCAGGGCCAGCATCATGCCGGTGAGGCTAACTCCGGTAAGTGTAGAAACAAGACGCATAAGGTTCTCCCTATTGGAAAAGTGTGGGGAGGCTTTTGTGCGCCCACCCCCAAGTTGGCATGTCTCCGGAAAAGGCCTGACTAGACAGGTTCTCGGCATCCGAAAAACAGGCGCAAGTATTGCGAGGGGGGATTACAGAATAATGTCTATTTAGTGGCACTGCTGTTAAGTAATTACTCACATGGTTATAAGAACAGTCATCGTCATTTGAGCGATCCGGCGCCTTTGGCGATACTGGCGACCTGTGTTCAGGGAGCCGACGTCGTGACCAGCCTCTACAGCCTTGCCCACCTGCGTGATCTGCCGGCACTGTCCTGGGACGCGCTGGTGCCTGCCGGCCAGCCGTTCCTCAGCCATGCTTTTCTCAGTGCGCTGGAAGACAGCGGTAGCGTCAGCCGCCAGACCGGCTGGGCCGCCGAGCACCTGGTGCTGGAGCGTGACGGCGAGGTGCGGGCGTTACTGCCGGCCTACCGTAAGTGGCATTCGTTCGGTGAGTACGTGTTCGACCATGGTTGGGCCGATGCCTGTGAGCGTGCGGGTATCGCCTATTACCCCAAGCTGCTCGGGGCAGTGCCGTTCAGCCCGGTCAGCGGGCCGCGACTGCTGAGCGCGGACCCCGCTGACGCCCTGCTGTTGTTGCAGGCGTTGCCGGAGTACCTGGTCAAGGGTGAGCTGTCCGGTGCGCACATCAACTTCACCGACAGCAGCCTGGACGAGCAGATGCTCGCCCAGCCGGGCTGGATGGAGCGCCTGGGCTGCCAGTTCCACTGGCGCAACCGTGGTTACCGGGACTTTCAGGACTTTCTCGACACCCTCAGTTCGCGCAAGCGCAAGCAGATGCGCAAGGAGCGCGAACAGGTGGCCGGGCAGGGCATCGACTTCCAGTGGCTGCGTGGCGATGAGCTTGACCAGGCGCGTTGGGATTTCGTCTACCGCTGCTATGCCAACACCTATGCGGTGCGGCGACGTGCGCCCTACCTGACCCGCGAGTTCTTCAGCCTGCTGGCCGAGCGCATGCCCGAGGCGCTGCGGGTGGTGGTCGCACGGCAGAGCGGCCGCGACGTGGCCATGGCCTTGAGCCTGGTCGGAGGCGACAGTTTCTACGGTCGCTACTGGGGCTGCCTGGACGAATTCGACCGCCTGCATTTCGAGACCTGCTTCTACCAGGGCATGGATTATGCGATTGCCGAAGGGTTGCAGCGGTTCGACGCTGGGGCCCAGGGGGAGCACAAGCTGATTCGCGGATTCGAGCCGGTGCTGACGCGCTCGTGGCATTACCTGCTGCACCCGGGGTTGCGGCGGGCAGTGGACGAGTTCCTGGCGCAGGAGCGGGACGGGGTAAGGGAGTATGCGCTGCAGGCGCGGGAGATGCTGCCGTATCGGCGGGATTGAGTGGGGTTTGTGCCGGCCCTATCGCGGGGCAAGCCCGCTCCCACAGGTACCGCGTTGCACTGACGGACAGCGCGGTACCTGTGGGAGCGGGCTTGCCCCGCGATAGGGCCGGTTAGAACCCCTCAATCCACCCCGACGAACCCGCCCGTCTGGTGATGCCACAACCGGGCGTACAACCCCTGCTGAGCCAGCAGCTCGGCATGGCTGCCGCTCTCGACGATACGCCCCTTCTCCAGCACCACCAGCCGATCCATCCGGGCGATGGTCGACAGGCGGTGGGCGATGGCGATCACAGTCTTGCCCTGCATCAGAGTTTCAAGGCTCTCCTGGATCGCCGCCTCGACTTCCGAGTCCAGCGCCGAGGTCGCCTCGTCCATGATCAGGATCGGCGCGTTCTTCAGCAGCACGCGGGCAATGGCGATGCGCTGGCGCTGGCCGCCGGAGAGCTTGACCCCACGCTCGCCCACATGGGCGTCGAAGCCGGTGCGGCCCTGGGCGTCGGACAACTGCGGGATGAACTCGTCAGCCCGGGCGCGGCGCACCGCCTCCCAGACCTCCTCGTCGCTCGCGTCCGGCCTGCCATACAGCAGGTTGTCGCGGATCGAGCGGTGCAGCAGCGAGGTGTCCTGGGTGATCATGCCGATCTGCGCACGCAGGCTGGCCTGGTTGACCTGGGCGATATCCTGGCCATCGATGAGGATGCGTCCGCCCTGCACGTCGTACAGGCGCAGCAGCAGGTTGACGAGCGTGGACTTGCCCGCACCGGACGGGCCGATCAGGCCGATCTTCTCGCCCGGGCGAATATCCAGGTTCAGCCCATCGATGACCTTGCCACCCTTGCCGTAGTGGAAGTCGACATCGTCAAAGCGCACACCGCCCCGGCTGACTTTCAATGCTGGGGCATTGGGCGTGTCGGTGACGGAAACCGGCTGGGCAATGGTCTGCAGGCCATCCTGGACCATGCCGATGTTCTCGAAGATGCCGTTGACCACCCACATGATCCAACCGGACATGTTGACGATACGGATCACCAGGCCGGTGGCCAGGGCAATGGCGCCGACGCTGATCAGCGACTGGCTCCACAACCACAGTGCCAGGCCAGTGGTGGCGACCACCAGCAGGCCGTTGAGGGTGGTGATCACCACATCCATGCTGGTGATGACGCGTGAAGCCAGTTGCGTCTTCTCGGTCTGCTCGCTGATCGCTTCGCGGGCGTACTGCTGTTCGTAGTCGGTGTGGGCGAACAGCTTGAGGGTGGCGATGTTAGTGTAGCCATCGACGATCCGCCCCATGAGCTTGGAGCGTGCGTCAGACGACACCACCGAGCGTTCCTTGACCCGTGGCACGAAGTAGTAGAGCGCGGCGATATAGCCGACGATCCATACCAGCAGCGGAATCATCAGGCGCCAGTCGGCCTCGGCGAACAGCACCAACGAGCTGATCGCGTAGATCAGCACGTGCCACAGCGCATCCACCGCCTGCACCGCCGAGTCGCGCAGCGAGTTGCCGGTCTGCATGATGCGCTGGGCGATGCGCCCGGCGAAGTCGCTCTGGAAGAAGTTCAGGCTCTGCTTGAGCACATAGGTGTGGTTCTGCCAGCGGATCAGGCTGGTCATCCCCGGGTTGATGGTCTGGTGCACCAGCAGGTCGTGCAGGCCGAAGAACACCGGCCGCAGCACCAGCACGACCACCAGCATCCAGATCAGCTCGGTGCTGTGCTCGCTGAAGAAGTTGACGTTGGGCGTGCCCTGGGCCAGGTCGATGATCCGGCTCAGGTAGCTGAACAAGGCCACCTCGATCAGCGAGGCGACCAGGCCGACCACCAGCAAGGCGAGAAAGCTCGGCCAGACCTGACGCAGGTAGTACAGGTAGAACGGCCAGACCGTGCTCGGCGGCGCCTCGCTGGGCGCCTCACGGAAAATGTCGATCAGTTGCTCGAAGCGACGGTACAGCATGGAAACTCCTGTTGATCCCGCTCGCGGGCGGCTTCACATCCTGTGAGACCCGCGATCAGTCGATACGTTTGGCCGACTTGATGTAGACCGGATCGGCCGGTACATCGCGCATGCCTTTCTTGACCGTGGTGGGGGAGTTGACGATCTGGTCGACCACCTCCATGCCCTTGGTCACCTTGCCGAACACCGCGTAGCCACGGTCACGACCAGGGTTGAGGAAATCGTTGTCGGCCACGTTGATGAAGAACTGGCTGGTGGCCGAGTTCGGATCCGAGGTGCGCGCCATCGACAGCGTACCGCGAGTGTTCTGCAGGCCGTTGCTGGCTTCGTTGCGGATCGGGTCCTTGGTGCTCTTCTGCACCATCTGATCGGTGAAGCCGCCGCCCTGGACCATGAAGCCCGGGATCACACGGTGGAAGATGGTGTTGTTGTAGAAGCCGCTGTCGACGTACTGCAGGAAGTTCTTCGTGCTGATCGGCGCTTTTTCGGCGTTCAGTTCGATCTCCACCTGGCCGAAGCTGGTGTCCAGCAGCACGTGAGGGGTCTTGTCGGAGGCCATGACACTGGCGGCGAAGGCGAACGAGCAGGCGGTGAGCAGGAGTTTCTTCAGCATGGGCTCAATGATCCTTGAGAGGTGGATGCGGCTGCGAGAAAGCGCAGCAGGGTCTGGTTGAAGACCTCGGGTTGGTCCAGGGGCGTAGCGTGCCGCGAATCCTCGATGACCGCCAGTGTCGCGTGGGGCATCAGGGCAACGTAGCGTTCTTTCTGCTGTATCGGGGTGTAGTCGTGGTCGGCGGCGATCACCAGCGTCGGACACTGGATCTGCCCGATGCGTTCCTGCACGCCCCAGTCGACGATGGCGTCGAAGCTCTTGAGATAGGCGCGCTTGTCGTTGCGCGCCCAGCGCTCGGCCATCTTGCGGCGCAGTTCACCTTGCTCGGGCTTGGGGAACAGGCGCGCGGCCAGGCCCTGGCCGACCGTCTCGACGCTGAGCAGGCGTGCCAGGCTCCAGCGCTTGGCCCACCAGATCCAGTGTTCGAGATTGTGGCGCTTGACCTCGGGGGCGCTGTTGACGATGCACAGGCTGCGCAGCCACTGCGGATGGTCGACGGCAAACTGAAAGCCGACCATGCCGCCCATGGACAAGCCCACGAAGTGCACAGGGCCGGTGTCCAGATGGTCGAGCAAGGCCAGCAAGTCTTCGCTGAAGGTCTTGATCTGGTAGCCGTGGCGAGGCTTGGCCGACTGGCCGTGGCCGCGGATGTCCATCAGGATCACCCGATAGTGACGGCTCAGCTCGGGGACCTGCAGTTCCCAGTCCTGGCTGCTCGAACCGAGGCCGTGCAGCAGTACCAAGGGCTCGCCCTGGCCATGTTCCTCATAGTGCAGCAGGCATCCGTCACGTTCGAAACAGGCCATGGGCGCGGTCCTCTCAGGCTTGCGGGGGGGCTGCGAAGGGCACGTCCAGTGGCGCGGTGTCGAAATTGCGCAGCAGCTCGATGAGGATCTGCGTGGCCGGACCCAAGGTCTTTTCCTTGCTCGAGTAAAGGTAGAACAGCGGGTGGCGACTGCCACCCTGATCGAGCGGCAGAGGCTTTAGCAGGCCCTCGCGCAGCTCGCGTTCGATCATGTGCCGGGGCAGCCAGGCAAAGCCCAGGCCACTGCCGACGAAGGTCGCCGCGGTGCCCAGGCTGCCGACGGTCCAGCGTTGTTCGGCGCCTAGCCAACCGACGTCGCGTGGCTGGCTGCGGCCAGAGTCGCGGATCACCACCTGCAACTGGCTTTCCAGGTCCTGGAACGTGATCTCTCGGCCCAGGCGGTGCAGGCTGTGCTCGGGGTGGGCGACGGCGACGAACTCCACCGCGCTCAGCTCGGCGCCCAGATAGCCGGGAATGTTGAAGCTGCTGATGGCAAGGTCGGCGATGCCTTCGTGCAGCACTTCCTCGACCCCGGACAGCACTTCTTCACGCAGGCGCACCCGGCAGCCGCGGCTTTGCGGCATGAAGGCGCTGAGCGCACGCACCAGGCGGGCGCTGGGGTAGGCGGCATCGACCACCAGGCGCACTTCGGCCTCCCAGCCCTGTTCCATGTGGTGAGCCAGGTCTTCGAGCTGGCTGGCTTGCTTCACCAGTTGCCGCGAGCGACGCAGCAGCACGCTGCCGGCCTCGGTCAGTACTGCCTTGCGCCCGTCTATGCGCAGCAGCGGCACACCCAGTTGCTCCTGCATGCGTGCCACGGTGTAGCTCACCGAGGATTGCGAGCGGTGCAGGGCTTCGGCGGCCTGGGCGAAGCCGCCGTGATCGACGACCGCCTGCAGGGTCCGCCATTGATCCAGGGTCACGCGCGGCGCTTTCATCTTCGGCTCCTGTTGTCCTAAGCTGCGCTCACTACAAGGAGAGCGCGAAATGAAGAAATGGTTTGCGGTACTGCTGACGTCCCTGCCCCTGAGCGCCATGGCCTATCCGATCGATGTGCAAAAGGAGATCGAAGGGGTCAAGCTCGACTACACCGCGTACGACACCGCCTACGACATCGGCAGCATCAGCCTGAACAACTATGGGCAGGTGCCGGCTGCCTGCAAGGTCACGATGCGCAACGGCCCGGAAGCGCCCAGGGTGCGTCGGGTCAACGTGCCGGCCGGCAAGAGCGTCGACGTCACTGCCAAGTTCAACCGGCAGATCATCAAGCTGCGCATCGACCTGAACTGCAAACCTGAATAAAACAGATTAATCGATAGATTGAACCCACTTTTTACGCTTTTTTATCGATAGGTCAAGCCTTAATCTCACCTCCATCGAATCGCAACCCTTTTTGCCGATGGAGGCACCCCATGTCCCGCGTACTGATCATCGAAAGCAGCGCCCGCCAGCAGGATTCCGTTTCCCGTCAACTGACCCGTGACTTCATCCAGCAGTGGCAAGCGGCGCATCCTGCCGACGAGATCAAGGTACGCGACCTGGCGGTCAACCCGGTGCCGCACCTGGACGCCAACCTGCTTGGTGGCTGGATGAAACCCGAGGAACAGCGCAGCGCGGCTGAAATCGAAGCGCTGGCCCGTTCCAACGAACTGACCGATGAGTTGCTGGCCGCCGACGTACTGGTGATGGCCGCGCCCATGTACAACTTCGCCATCCCCAGCACCCTCAAGGCCTGGCTCGACCACGTGCTGCGTGCCGGCATCACCTTCAAGTACACCCCGACCGGGCCGCAGGGGCTGCTCAACGGCAAGCGAGCGATCGTCCTGACTGCCCGTGGCGGCATCCATACCGGCGCCACCAGCGATCATCAGGAACCCTACCTGCGCCAGGTGATGGCCTTCATCGGTATCCACGAGGTGAACTTCATTCACGCCGAGGGCCTGAACATGAGTGGCGATTTCCACGAGAAAGGCCTGAACCAGGCCAAGGCCAAGCTGGCCGCCGTGGCTTGAGGCGCGAGGTGCCCACGAATTCCCAACCCTGACACCTGTTGCTCCTTTGGGTGTATGTGCCCGGTCAGGCGAATGGCCGGGCTTTTTTTTGCGCGCAAGGCTCAGTGCAGATCCGCCACTTCCCTGCGTTGCTGCGCCATCTCCATGAAGGCGCTCATCGCCGAAGTCGGCAGCGAATCCTGGCGACGGATGAACACCGTGGACACGCGAGAGAATTCCGCTGGCAGCTCATGGCAGCGAATCGCATGGCGCACGCTGCAGTTCTGCGTCACCGACCTGGGCAACAGGGTCACGCCCATTCCGGCCGACACGCAGGTAAGGATGCCATCCAGGGTGCCCATCTCCATGATCTGGTTGGGCACCAGGCCAACCCGGTAGAACCAGTTCTCCAAGGTAGAGCGGTAGAAGCAGCCGCTGCGAAACACCAGCACTGTCTGCGAGGGCATTCGCGCCATCAAGCTGTCGAGCGAATCGAACTGGTCGCTGCTGACCAGCACCAATTCCTCGCAGAACACCTCTTGCTGGGCAAGCATCGGATTCTGGTGAAACCCTCCGACGAAAGCGCCATCGATCCGGTGGGACTCGATGGCCTTGATCAGTTCGGCAGTGGTGCCGGTAAGCAACGACAGTTGCACATCGGGATGCTGCTCGCGGTAGCGGGTGAGGATCTTCGGCAGGCGAATGGCGGCGGTGGTCTCCATCGAGCCCAGGCGCAGCGGGCCGTTGGGGACGCCGGTATCGAGCAGGGCGCTGCGGCTTTCTTCGGTCAGTTGCAGGATGCGCCGGGCATACCCGAGAAACGTCTCGCCCGCAGCCGTGAGCACGACGCCGGATTTTCTGCGGATGAACAGCTCGCGATTGAGCTCCGCCTCGAGCTCCTTGATGCGCATGGTCACGTTGGATTGCACGGTGTTGATCCTGGCTGCGGCCGCGGTAAAACTGCCCAGGTCGGCCACGGCACAGAAAATCTTCAACTGGCGCATTTCCATGAGGTCTACCTATCACTGATGATGATTGATGGCATGTTTATGCATCATTTCATGTACGGCTTTCCAGTGGCTTGGAGGCAACCGATCCCGTCTGCTGGTTCACGATCAGTGATGGAATTCATCATTTATCATCATTTGTGAAAATTCATGGGTGTGTTTAAGGTCGACTCTGGGCTCGCTCCACGCCAACGGACACGCGCGCCCGCCATGAGCCACCCGCCGTCGTCTGTGTTGCGATGAGCGATCCATGATGAGCAACCTCAATGACCACTGACATCCAGGCTTTGCTGAACATCCGTTTCCCCATCATCCAGGCGCCCATGGCGGGCGTTTCTACGCCAGCGCTGGCGGCGGCGGTATCGAATGCGGGTGGTTTGGGGTCGATCGCGATCGGCGCGTGCTCGGTCGACCAGGCTCGCCAGTCCATACGCGAAACCTTCGCGCTGACCCAAGAATCGTTCAACGTGAATCTGTTCTGCCACCGCCCTGCACTGCGAGATGACGTACGCGAGGATGCCTGGCTGCAAGCGCTCGAAGCGCGCTTTGCCGAGTTTCACGCCCAGCCGCCGAAGGGCCTGCGGGAAATCTATCGCTCGTTCGTCGAAGACCCCGAGATGCTGCAGATGCTGCTGGAAGAAAAGCCGGCAGTGGTGAGCTTTCATTTCGGCCTGCCGCCACAGTCGTTCATCGAGGCGCTCAAGGCGGCCGGTATCGTGCTGCTGGCCTGCGTGACCAATGTGGATGAGGCGCTGCAGGTGCAGCGAGCCGGGGTCGATGCACTGATCGCCCAGGGTTACGAAGCGGGCGGCCACCGCGGGATCTTCGACCAGGATCATGATGATCGATTGAGCACCCTGGCACTCGTACGCCTGCTGGCTGATCACGTTCAACTGCCGATCATCGCGGCCGGCGGGATCATGGACGGCGCAGACATCGCCAAGGCGTTCGCGCAGGGCGCCTGTGCGGCGCAGTTGGGTACAGCGTTCTTGCTATGCCCGGAATCGGCGACCAACGCGGCCTATCGTGAGGCGCTGACCGGGCCACGGGCGCGGCAGACGCAGATCACCAGCGCGATCTCTGGACGGCCTGCGCGGGGTATGGTCAACCGCGCGTTCGAGGTGGCGAGCGCTGCGGGCGTGCCGGATTATCCCCGCGCCTACGATGCCAACAAGGCGCTCAATAGCGTGGCGACTGCCCAGGGCTGCAGCGATTTCGCCGCACAATGGGCCGGTACCGGCGCCTATCGGGCGCGCGCCATGCCGGCAGCGCAGCTGGTCGAGGTGCTGATGGCCGAGCTCGACGCGCAGCGCTGACAGGCAAGCTCTGGCTGGAGCAACTGTCTGTTTCAAAATCCAAAGACCAGCCCAATCCCCTGTAGGAGCGGGCTTGCCCGCGAAAAGGTCGCTGCGGTGGATGGCACCAGCACAGCCGATGCCATCCACCGCCGCATCTTCATCTTCCTCCCGGTTGCCCAGAACACCCCGTACCCGCTAAGGTCGCCGCCTTGATCCACGAGAGGCAACCATGGGCTACCTGATTATCGTCGCGCTGATCCAGGCGTTTTCCTTCAGCCTGATCGGCGAATACCTGGCCGGCCATGTCGACAGCTACTTCGCCGTGCTGGCGCGGGTACTGCTGGCAGGGCTGGTGTTCCTGCCGCTGACCCGCTGGCGCCAGGTCGAACCGCGCTTCATGCGCTCGATGCTGCTGATCGGCGCGCTGCAGTACGGCATCACCTATGTCTGCCTGTACCTGAGCTTTCGCGTGCTCACCGTGCCTGAGGTGCTGCTGTTCACCATCCTCACCCCGCTGCACGTCACCCTCATCGAAGATGCACTGAACCGCCGCTTCAACCCTTGGGCGCTGCTTGCGGCGCTGGTCGCGGTGGCCGGCGCAGCGGTGATCCGCTTCGACAGCATCAGCGGCGAGTTCTTCATGGGCTTCCTGCTCCTGCAACTGGCCAACTTCACCTACGCCGCCGGGCAGGTCCTCTACCGCCACCTGATCGCCCGCCACCCCAGCGACCTGCCGCACTACAAGCGCTTTGGCTACTTCTACCTGGGCGCGCTGATCGTCGTGCTGCCGGCCTTCCTGCTGTTCGGCAACGCCCAGCACCTGCCGAGCACCGACGTGCAATGGCTGGTGCTGCTGTTCCTCGGCCTGTGCCCGACCGCGCTGGGGTTGTATTGGTGGAACAAGGGCGCCTGCCTGGTTTCCGGCGGCACCCTGGCGGTGATGAACAACCTGCACGTGCCGGTGGGCTTGCTGCTCAACCTGCTGATCTGGAACCAGCATGAGCCGCTGGGGCGTTTGTTCATCGGCGGTGCGGTGATCCTCGCCTCGGTGTGGCTGAGTCGCCTGGGCGACCGCCGCAGCCCGGCGCTGGCCGGCAAGGCCTGAGGCGCCCATGCATACCATCCTGGTCATCGTCGCGCCGATCTTCGCCCTGATCCTGGTCGGCTACCTGTGCCGCAAGACCGGCAAGCTCGGCGAACAGGCCGCCGCCGAAATCAACCGCATGGTGGTCTGGCTGTGCCTGCCGGCGCTGCTGTTCAAGGTGACCGCCACCGCGACCTGGAGCGAAATCTGGCACCCCGGCTTCATCGTCGCCTTCGGTGCCGGCGCGCTGGCAATGTTCTTCATCACCCTCGCTTGGCGCCTGTTCAGCGGCCACAGCCTGGTGGCCTCGAGCATCGATGGCCTGAGCGCAGGCTATGCCAACACCGGTTACATCGGCATCCCGCTGTGCCTTTTGCTGTTCGGCCAGCCAGGGCTGCAACCGGCATTGATCTCGTCGCTGATCGTGGTCTGCCTGGTGTTCGCGATTTCCCTGACCCTGATCGAGATCGGTCTGCAGGAAGAACGCCAGATCGGCCGCGCCGTATTGCTGGTGGCCAAGGCACTGGCAAAGAACCCGCTGGTGATTTCGCCACTGGCCGGCGCCGCCTGGGCCATGTCCGGCCTGGGCCTGGCCGAGCCGGTGATGCACTTTCTCGACATGCTCGCTCTGGCCACCACGCCTTGCGCGCTGGTGTCGCTGGGGGCATTCCTGGCGCAGAAACGCAGCGGCGCGCAGGCCAGCCCCTGGCCGCTGGTGGGGCTCAAGCTGGTCGGGCAACCGGCACTGACCTGGGTGCTGGCCTTCAAGGTGTTCAGCCTGCCGACCATGTGGGCGACCTCGGCGGTGCTGCTGGCGGCGCTGCCGACCGGGACCGGGCCGTTCATGCTGGCGGAGTACTACAACCGCGAGGCGGGGCTCATTTCGCGCACCATCCTGCTGTCGACGGTGGCTTCGCTGCTGACCCTGACCGGGCTCATGTACCTGCTGGGTGTGGCGGGCTGACAAACACGAAAAAGGCGCCCATCGGGGCGCCTGTTGCGTATTGTCGCGTACACCAGGTTGCCCATGTATCGGCCCAGCTACTGCGCCTTACCCGCCCGCAGATGCGTCGCATCGATCTTGCACACCGCATCGCGCAGATTCCCGATCAGCGACTGCCGCTGCAACGGCTTCCACTGCGCAATATCGTTCTTGCGCGCCACTTCCTGCCCTTGGGCAAAGGGCAGAGAGAAATACACCCGGCCGAACTGCGCCGTTTGGTCCTGCTCGCAGTTGATCACCCGGACCACCTGCGAACTGCGGATCTCTGGCGACTTATCGCCGGAGGCGGCGGGTCCGAGGTAATTGTTGATCAGGTAGAACTGACGCAACTGCGGATTGCCCTGGTACAGCGCGACGGAACGGGCGTCGAAGTAGGTTGCCAGTTCCGCGTCCTCCAGCAATTTGAACATGCCCGGAGGTCGGGTGACTGGCGCTTCGGCCATGGCCTTGTGCGGTGCAGTGCCGTGGGCGCAGCCGCCCAGCAGCAATACCGCGGCCAGGTATGCGAGGCGTTTCATCGTGTGGCCCCTTGCGCGATGTCCGGACGTTCCTGCTGCAACAAACGTTCATCCACGCTGCCCTGCAACGAGCAGAGCAGGCGGGTCTTGCCGTCCTCAACGCTGAGCATCAGGAGCTTCTCCGCAGAACCCGCTGCCGGAGCGATGCCCGAGGCCGCCGCAGGGTTGTCCTGCCAGGGGGAATTGGCATCCGCTTTGATCTTCGGCCTGGAAATGAAGTACTCGCCGGCTTCCTGCCATTGCGCACGCGGCAACTTGGCCATGACCTGCTCGCGGGTGGCATCGATTTCGAAGCCCCAGAAGTAGTAAGTGCCTTGCTCGCCGAGGTCCATGACCCGGTCGTAGTAGCTGGTCAGGCGCAGGCCCTGGTCGTCGACAGCGGGGCTGAAGTGCTGGAACGCGGTGTCGAAGTCGCGGCGGTCTGGCACCGGCAGCCAGGCCAGGCCGCGCTGATCGTTGCGGGTCAGCTTGACGGTCTTGCCCAGATCGGCGCGCTGGGAATACAGCTGCTTGAAGAAAGACGGCTCACACGAGACCAGGCTTTCGCTGAGGCTGCTGGCCAGTGCATTAGCGGAGCACAGGCCGAGGAACAGGGGGAGTAGTGCTTTGCTGCAGGAGAGAGTTAAAAGGCGACGCATGTCCATTGCCTGGAGATTCCTGAAGGGGAAAGACGCGATCTTAATGGCGTCAGGAGGTTGTGACAAATTGGTAAGACAGGGATTCAGTGAGTGATCCGCATCGTAAGTCGATTGACAGCGGGGGAATGTGGGGGGCGGTATTTGGCTGAGGCTTTGGGCTTCTTCAAGAGCGTGTTTGACTGTTCGAAAATCAGAAAATGCGCCTTTCGTGTAGTCCATTTCCCAAAGATACTCCTACCGCCTTTTTTCCGTTGCGGCCCCCTGGGCAGCGCTCTAGTCTCGGCGCGTCGTTGCACATCAACGACACAGCTTTGACAGGCTGCGACGGTATTATGCATACGGCTGCTTTCCATGGCGGCTGTACGTGCGGGCACGCTTGCGTGCGCCGGAACTTGCATAGTCCGCCGGTCTGTCAACCCACGTACAGCTGCCACCCTCCCGTTTGACAGCAGGCAGGTGGCGGTCCGAGCAAAGGATCTATGCCATGTTGAAGATCGTTCCCGACCCACCTCACAACAATCACTCCCTCGAAGACACCATCATCCAAGCCACCGAGTACGCACTCTGCGCACAAACCGTGGCTCATCAAGCGGTCCTCCTCCAACCCAAGTCCCCCGTCTCGCTCCTGATAATGGCTGCCATTCATGAAATGGAAGCGCTGAGAATTTTGCTGGAGTCGGCTTTGATACAGGTTCAGATGCCGGCAGAGCCGCAGACGGCTCACTGAGTTGAATGGGATGTGGCTGGGCTGGCCTCTTCGCGGGCAAGTCGGAGCGCCGAACCGCCACTCTCACATCAGAGTTGTTCAGCGAGCATCGAGGTTTTCAGGGAGATGAAGGGATGGATACAAGCGATACCACACCGAACACCACCGTCGGCAAGACACGATTCTACCAAGGCAAGGGCCTGACCCAGCCGCTGTTCTGTATCGAGCCGGGCATCCCGTGCGAGCGAGCGCGTGAGCAGGCCTCGGAGTTGATGGGGTATGTGCGTGACATGACCTTGAGTGGGGTGATGGATGAGAACCCGCAGCTGGTCTGGGCTTCGTATTACCTGAGTGCATTGGCGAAGGCATTGATGGACGATGCGGAGCTGGGGATGCGACGGTAAAAGCGGGCTTATTGGACCTGGAGTTGAGTGGGTTGTGGCGGCGGCGGTTCGGCGTCCCGACTTGCCCGCGAAAAGAGCACCGCGGTGGATGGCACCGGCTATGCCGGTGAGCGCGGGACAGCCCGCTCCTACAGGACCTGCGCAGGATTCGGGGTAATTAGAGTGTTTGAAATAGGCTTGGAGGCGCGTCGTGGCTTTGGATGGGTAGCTGCTGCTCGTGAGTGACTGCTCTCGACCCTTTACGGCCTGTCGCTTGATACACTCCATCCACCCAACCCAGCCCTCGGTCCTTTCGATTCATCGTCAGCTTTGCTGCTTTCAGGGTGAACTCAAGATGCCTACTTTTGAAATTTTGCCATTGCAAGCCATCGGTCCAGTACGCCTTGGTGCTACACGTATGGAAACGAGGGAGGTAATGGCCGCCATTGGATACCCGCTGGAAGCTGCTCGTGATCATCTCGATTATTTTTCCAGTAATGCTATGCAAATTTCGTATGACATCGACGAGACAGTAATCTTCATTGGCGTATCTAGAAGTTCAACTTTCAAGGTGACATTCAAAGGCTTCGACGTTTTTAACCTTGCAGCTCCCGACCTTTTCTCGCTGATGGCCGAGGCCGATAATTCTGGCCCGCATGAGTTCAACAGCTATGAATATTGCTTCCCAAACCAGATCCTTACGCTTTGGGATGCGGATGAACAGTATGACCGAGACGGCGGGGAGGCACGCGAGATATGGAGTCAGGTCGGGATTGGCAATGATGCCTACCTGGGCGCCGTCGCAGCCATCAAGGCCAACGTATGAATTGCGGAGGGGGCCGTTTGGGATCGAACGCGACCTGTCATCACTGACTGCTATCGACCCAAAGCAGCCCGTCACGCGGAGCGTCGCTATCTACCAAAGGAAGACATCCGCACCTGGAAAAAGTAACCTCTTCAGAGTTCAGGGGGGCCAAGAGCTGGAATGAGTAACCTGCTATCCATTACAAGCCATAAATCCAAGTACAGCCTCGGCTTCTACCCGACGTTTGCCATTGACGGAGTACCTCTGGAGGTTTGGCTACCTCAGCACAATCGGGAAGCTGAGTTACACCTCGTATCAGCTCATTCAGGCCTGAACGACGATGACGACACCGATTTGGTATGGGACCGGATCTACTCCACGGCTCCGGGCTGGGAGACCTTGGTCCCTCTGCTTGTTTGCCCTGATGACTCGGACCTGACATGTACCGTCATTGTCGCTGAGCAGCGCGCCGATGAGCACCACGTTCAGTGGCGGCGATTTGGTTTGCTGAGGGATTCAATCACTTTGCAATCCCCTGCCGTTAGTTGGTATGACTCAATACCGGACCTGGCTTTCGAACGCGCCTGTTTCGAGACTGTGCTGGACGCGTTCAGGAAACAACAGAACATCAAATTGGACTGGGATTAAAGTCGGGAGCGGTGCATCCAAGCCCCCAAAGCGATCGGTGATGACCGGTAGAAACCGGCCAGGGGCAGACGTTCGACCCAAGGTAATGCGATGAAGAAAAAAGCAAGAATGGTTGCTGCACTTCTGGCCAGTAACGCAGCAAGCCAGCTTGGGCCTGCTTGGACTTTTGACCCTGATCGAATGGTCCGCATGACCGACTGTCATTCGATCATCGGAGTACTTCGCCACATCAAGTACAGTGGGCCGGAATGGGCGCATCGTTACGTCCACCTGTGCTTTCCCGGGCCATCAAACGCTTGGGCTTTGATGTACCCGTTTCTTGATACCAGTGCCCCATACTTTGACTTCATGTATACCCACAAAGCGCCGCCTCAGACGGCGCTGTCCGCACTGCTGGAGCAATATCCACAGTGTTCTGTCATCGACTGGTCACCCGGACGCTCGGCCTGCATCGAAGCTCAGGGGGTAAACGTCGAAACGCTCGCTGAAATTATCCGGGATCTGGCTGAGGCCGCTTGGTATGAGCACATCACGTTCGTCGATGCTGCATACGAGGAAATGGACAGAGCGTGACCCAATAGCAGTTAGTCGAACGTAGCTTTCCAAGCGCGTAAGTCAAGATCAGACGTGGGGCAACAATCGACCACGCAGGACGGACCACAGCCCACTTGATTGAAGGAAATTTGTTATGAGCCATCTTTGACTTCGCCTCGCGGAATCGGGATGTCTAAACATAGGTGCGATGGAAAATTATTTGATGATAGTGCATGTGGATGGAAACCAAATTACTGACTGGCCAACATTTCACAGTGTTTTCGCGGAAAAGTTCGGTTTCCCCAGCTTCTATGGCGGCAATATGGACGCTTGGATCGATTGTCTTTCCTCTCTTGATGACCCGGCCGCAGAAATGACTTCTATCCACGTTCAGCCTGGGCAGACGCTTTCACTGGTCATAGACAATGCTCAAGCGTTCAAACGCCGCTGCCCTGATCAATTCGAAGCGCTGGTGGAATGCGCAGCTTTCGTAAACTGGCGGATTGCGGTTGCAGGCGGCACGCCGCTGCTGGGGCTAGCTTTCAGCGTCTAGAGGCTCATCCGCGCGAACTAGCGCTCAATTGGCGGGAGACTGCTTTGGGTCGAAAGCAGCCGGTCGTGAGCGTCTGCTATCGACCCATAACCGCCTCTCATGGAAGGCATCAGTCGGCCAGCGGCCTTTTAGAAGAACAGGAACCGGCCAATTGAGGATGTTTGTCGGGCCTCTGCCCACGCCGTGCCCTCGGGAATGAGCGCTCGACCTGAGCAGCTCCGCTGACACCCGCTCTTTCCCACGTGCTCGCGTATGAAGTCTGGAGCTAAATCGGCAAAGATTTTTTAGCGTAGCGGCTCGCTTCGAGAGTTGAAGGTAGGTGATCGGAGAGTATGTCGGAAAGGCAATATGTGTATTGTGTATCGCTACGCAATACACGATACTTTTCCCGACCTTGCTCCCCCCCTTACTGCGCCCACAGGACTCATCAATGACCTTCCAAGATTTTCCTCACCCAGGTTTGCGAATCAAGGCGGAGGTCATCCCGGCAGGGATGACAGTAACTAAGGCTGCATCGCTAATGGGGGTGGGGCGTCCAGCCTTATCAAATCTCCTCAATGGCAATTCAGCCTTGTCGGCCGAGATGGCTGCGCGGCTGGAGAAAGCTTTTAAGGTGCCGCTCAAAGAACTGATGGAGATGCAGGCTCAATATGAGGCTGCTCAGGCCAGCAGGAAAGTAAAGCCAGCCAGTGCAATGACCTATGTCCCGCCTTTTTTGGAGATCAAGGCTCAAGCCATCGAAGACTGGGCTTCTCATAACATTCAGGCGAGATCCCGCTTTGCGGTGTTTCTGCGTACTTTGGTTCACTCGACAGGTGTTGGGCTTGCGAAGGTTGATTTCCCAGGCAATGACGATGCTGAGCGTCCGGGTTGGGACGGCCTGGTTGAGGCCGGCGAGGGTACGCCATGGGTCCCAGAAGGCTGTTCGGGGTGGGAGTTTGGCACCAACGAAAAACCACTCACGAAAGCCAATGGAGACTATGACAAGAGCGTGATTGCTCTTGAGCCATCAGTTCGTAGGAATATGACCTTCATATTCGTCACGCCTCGCCGTTGGCCCGGTAAAGGTTCTTGGGTGGTTTCTAAGCAAGCGTTGAAAGAGTGGAAAGATGTTCGTGCATACGACGCGAGTGACCTTGAGCAGTGGCTAGAGCAGTCGCTACCTGGGCAGGCATGGTTTGCAAGCGAAACACATATCCCGGCTCAAGATGTGCGCTCACTCGACAAATGCTGGACCGAATGGGCGGAGGTATCGAATCCACCGTTAGCGGGAGGTCTATTTGCTTCAGCGATCGAAGATGCTAAACGGGCTGTAGCCTCTTACCTGTCGAGTTCTTCTACTGGCCCTTTCGTGGTAGCCGCCGACTCGGTTGAGGAAGCGCTTGCATTCCTTGCTCAGCTTCTCAGCGAGCATGGTGGTGAAGAATTGGCTTCATATCGAGATCGAGTGTTGGTCTTTGACAGGCCGGGAGCTCTGCCCCGGTTAGCCTCGGCTAAACAAGCCTTCATTTCTGTCGTCTATACGCGTGATGTAGAGAAAGAACTCGCGCCCTACGCAAAATCCATGCACTCATTTGTGGTCTATCCACGCAACGCGGTGGTCGCTTCTCCTAGCGTCTTGCTTAAGCCAGCTAGTTCCCAGACGTTCACTGCGGCGCTTGAGAGTATGAACATGAGCCGGGATGAAATTACTCGCCTAGCGAAGGCCTCTGGCCGTTCTCTAACGGTACTCCGCCGCCAGCTTTCTTCACTCCCTGCTGTTAAGTTGCCGGCGTGGGCCGCAGATCCTCAAACGGCAGCCAAGCTTGTTCCATTCCTATTTGTAGGGGCTTGGGATAGCCGCAATGAGGCCGATAAATCTTGGCTGTCGAAGATGGCTGGGGGGCGCCCCTACGACGAGCTTGAGAAAGACTGCCAGAGCTTGGCCACGCTTAACGATGCACCAGTTTGGATGGCGGGTGCGGCGAGAGGGGTAATTTCAAAGCTGGATCTGCTCTTTGCTGTTGCCGCTGAGGTGACGGCTTCTGATATGAGGCGTTACTTCGAGGTAGCGCGAGTCGTGCTGGGAGAAGACGACCCTGCTCTTGATCTGGATGAAGATCAGCGCTGGAGGGCGGCAGCCGAGGGTAAGGTGCGCGAGTTCTCCAGTGCTTTCCGAGACGGAGTTTTGGAGACGCTAGTATTGCTTTCTGTACACGGCCTTGAAGTCTTTAAAGGGCGACTGGGCATTGATATCGAAAGCGAGGTTAATAGCGTTGTGCGCGATTTGTTGCGCCCTCCGTTAACTGCGCGAGTGCTGGAGGCCCATGATCAGGACCTCCCAACCTATGCAGAGGCTGCTCCCAGCGAGTTCCTATCCATCATCAGACAAGACCTTCAGGCTGAAAATCCCGCTGTTTATGGTCTTTTGCGGCCGGTGAGCTCTGGAGTTTTCGGCGCTACTCCAAGTCGCACAGGACTGCTCTGGGCGCTTGAAGGCCTCTGCTGGAGCCCTGAAACTGTTGCGCATGCAGTGTCTATTCTTGCGCAACTCTCACAGATCGAGATCAAGGATAACTGGACCAACAAGCCCGCGCACTCACTGGGATCAGTTTTCCGCTCTTGGATGCCACAGACTGCCGCTAGCCTTCAGCAGCGAGTGGGGTTGCTCAAGAATCTAGTTGCCAAGTTTCCTGATGTCGCTTGGAGCATCTGCATGGCAGAGCTCAGCCTTGACAACGGCATAGGTGATTACAGTCACAAACCACGTTGGCGTGATGATGGTTATGGCTACGGTGAGCCCTTTGAGACATGGAGTCCAATACTTGAGTTTAAGAAGGAAGTGATTGCACTGGTACTGAATTGGCCTACGCACTACACGTTGGACATGCTCGGTGAGCTGGTCGAACGCTTGCAGGGGCTGAATGAAGATGATCAGACTCGAGTTTGGGCGATGATCGAAGATTGGGCGATTACTCAAGCTAGTGACGCTGACAAGGCTGCAATGCGAGAGAAGGTTCGGAGATCGACACTGTCGCGACGTGCTGCGCTGCGTGCAAAAAAGGATAGCGATTATGCGGCGCTGGTTATAGCAGGAAAGTCTGTCTATGAGGCGTTAGAGCCTCATGACATTTTGAATAGGCATTTGTGGCTGTTCCGCACTGGATGGGTCGAGGAATCTGCGGACGAGTTGGAGGACTTTGCGACGCTCGACCATCGTGAGCGCGAAGAGAGGATCAATCGCCTGAGGGTAGAAGCACTAGGCGACATTCTTGCGCATCGCGGGCCCAGTGGGATTCTTGAGCTGGCTGAGCGTGGAAATGCAGCATGGATTGTCGGTTCTCTTGCCGCCAGAGTCGTGTTGCCTGAGCCCGAATTACTGACGTTACTTCGTAATGCGTTTGAAGCAATCCATTCCGATGGGGACGTGGGGCATTCGCATAGGAATCTTATTAGCGGAGCGCTACAAGCTCTGCCAGATGACCGGCGCAATGGGGTGTTGTCGAGTTTAATGGAAGGCTTGCCTGCAGAATCTGTAGTTGATTTGTTGCTGCTCGCTCCTTTTGGACGCTCGACTTGGAGTTTGATAGATGCTCTGGACGAGCAGATTCAGTCTGAGTACTGGAGCAAAGTGGTTCCAGATTGGATCAGCGATTCAGAGGCTGAGCGAAATGAGGCTATTGAGCGACTTCTCAAAGCGGAAAGGCCGAGGGCAGCATTTTCTTGCATTCGTTATGCGCTATCTAAAACGGATCCAGAGCTTATTTTCCGATTGATGTCGGAGATGGCCCGTGGAGGTAGAGACCTGCCTGGGCAACATATGCTGGAGCCCTACTACGTAGAGGAGGCGTTCAAACGTATGAGCGACTGCTCGAGTTTGTCGCTTGAACAGAAGGCAGGTTTGGAGTTCGCCTATATCGAGGTTCTGGGTCAGCCATTTGCGAGGCGAGCGATATCGAACATACCGCACCTTGAGCAGTACGTAGAGATGCACCCGGAGCTTTTCGTCCAGGCTATATGCTGGATGTTTAAGCGTGCGGATGGCGGGGTCGACCCAGATGAGTTTTGTGTGCCACCCGAGCGTGTAGGTGAAATGGCTACGCGCGGATACAAGCTGCTGAGTGCGCTAGGTCGGATTCCTGGCGAGATGGCCTCTGGCGAGGTTAACGGGGCGCGCTTGGCGGCGTGGATCACCAATGTTCGGCAGTCATGTAGCGAACTGAGCCGTGCAGATGTTGGGGACAGCCGTATTGGCGAGCTTCTATCACATGCATCTAAGGGAAAGGACGGTGTTTGGCCCTGTGAAGCGGTGCGTGCTGTGATGGAGGACATTCAATCGGAGGCGATGATGCGAGGTGCTCACACTGGAGTTTATAACTCACGTGGTGTGCATTGGCGGGGTGAAGGGGGGGAGCAAGAGCGCGTGCTGGCTGAAAAATATCGCGGCTGGGGAAGGGAGCTACAGATATCTCATCCGTTTGTTGCTTCGAAGCTGCTGATGGCATTAGCCAAGACATATGACCATGAAGCAAGGAGAGAGGACACCGAAGCGGACATTCAGCGGCGTTTGCATCCCTGAGGCATGCTGCCTTGAGTTGCCAACTAAATCGCCCAGCTTTGTAAAAACTCTGACTGCTTTTGGCCGTTTTCTGCCTCATGCGAAGGGCAGCTTTGGGTCGATAGCTGCCATCCACGAATGGCTGCTTATCGCGTCTGAAGTGCAATAGGGGCAGAAAAAGTCCTTCGATAACGATATTGGAACCTCGCTACGCTAGCCGCGTGGAGATGAGAATTATCTCAGGTTTTGCGTATTTGCTAGGTCATCGGCATTCTTAAAGCGACGATTTTTAGAGGCAACTGAAGTGGACATTGACCGTCTGTTAAAAAAGCGGCAACTGAACGTGCAAGAGCAAAATACTCTTGTGGCCCACAGACTCATGGAAACGGCCAAAGCGTGGTTGGTCAGAGGAATTCCCGTTGCCTTGAAACACTATGGCGAGTCAAAAGGCATTCGATGGTCAGAAACCATCGTACTCAATCTTGAGGTCGACTTTCCCGGAATGCCAAACCTTTATGGTCTTTTACTCACTCACGCGGAGCGGTTCATAGCGTTTGAAATTGACACCGATGGCACTCATAGGTACGTGGAGTCGGTGAGTCAATGGGAGGATGTTTCTGCAAGTCAGGACTACGCGTTACGCAAGCGAGGTACTGGCAAGGGCTTCGCAGCAATTGCTCTTCAAGTCAGGCGCGAACTCTTATGCGGCCTGTAGGTGTGAACTATAGGGTTTGATATTCCATTGTTCATAGGACGCTGTTTTTGATTGCAGGGGGGGCGCTTTGCGGCCCTTTCGCGAGACAAGTCGGGGCGCCGAACCGCCGCCCCTACAGGGATTGGGCCGGAACAAGACAGTTGATCCCGCAAAGTTCGCCACAGGGGCTTCAGGCCTCGCTCATCCGCTCAACCCGTGCCGCCAGCCCTGAGCGCATATCACTACCGCTACGCTGCTGATACAGACTCAACCCAAACTCCAGCAACACCGCCAACGGGTAATCGAAGCTATCCCCCTGGATCCGTTCGTACTCGGCCCACACCGTGGTGCGGGTAAAGCAGCAGATCTCCAGCGGCACACCCTCGGCGCTGGTCTGCATCTGGCTGACCATGCAGGACGTGGGAGCACGTGCGCACTGACTCACACCCAAAGCGCCAGCAGTGCTGCTGCAAGTGCAGGCGGCATCACCAGCAGCCCTAGGCGCAAAAAGTTCCAGGCGCTGACATGCGCCCCTTCGCGACGGATCGCCACCAACCACAAAAGGGTGGCCAGTGATCCGGTAATCGACAGGTTCGGCCCCAGGTCGACGCCGATCAGCAGCGCCGCGGTCACCTGCTGCGGCAGGGCCACCAGCGACCCCATGGACCCGGCTATCAATCCCGTCGGCAAGTTGTTCATCAGGTTGCTGGCGATGGCCACGCCCACGCCTCCCACCCAACTCGCCCCGATCGTCGACTCTGCGGCCAGAGCAGCCAGCCGCTGGGCAAGCTGCACTATCAGGCCGGTCTGGGCGACAGCTTCGACCAGTATGAACAAGCCCGCCACCAACGGCAGCACACCCCACGCTACATGGCGTAGTACCGGCATCGGGCTGCGCCGCTGGCGTAAGTGGATCAGTGCTGTGGTTGCCACGCCGGCACAGAAGGTCGGCAGGCCTAGTGCCCGGTCCAGCGCTGAGGCTCCCAGCAGCAGAATTGCCGTGAGCACGATGCCCACCGCGCATAGACGGGCGCCCGGAGACAGCGGCTGGTTATCCACATCCAGAGTCAGCGGTTGGCGGATCTGCCGGCGTTGGGTCAGGCGCAGCACCAGATAGGTCAAAGCGATTGCCGCAAGCGATGGCAAGCTGAACTGCCTCAGCCACTCCAGTAGCGGGGGCATCTGGCGGCCGAAGACTACCAGGTTGGCCGGATTGGAAATCGGCAGCACGAAACTGGCGGCGTTGGCGATGAAGGCGCAGATCAACAGGTAGGGCAAAGGCTCGGCCTTGGCAGCCTTGCACGCCGCATACACCGCAGGAGTCAACACCACCGCCGTTGCATCGTTGGACAGGAAGACGGTGACCAGCGTACCCACCAGAAATACCAGGTCGAACAGCCTTTGCCCCGAACCTCGGGCGTGGCGGACCGCGTAGCGGGCCAGCCAGTCGAACAGCCCCTCCTGGCGTGCAAGCTCGGCCAGTACCATCATGCCGATCAGGAAGAGGTACACGTCGCCGCCTTCGGCCACTGCCGCCAGAGCGCTGCGCGGTGTGATCAGGCCCAGGCCTGTCAGTAGCAGCGCACCGCCCATGGCCCAGACGTATTCCGGGATCCGCCAGGGGCGCAGGATGACACCGCAGGTTGCCAGAGCGGCTACCGTCCAGATGATCGAGGCGTTTTCGCTGTAAGGCATGAGGCGTCTAGTTTCCGGCAGGGGTAGGCAGGGGCGATGGCGCGACGCCCGGGTGAGTCTCCGGCAGCGCCATCAGCACTATTGCGAAGGCGACCGCGGCAATGCCGGCCAAGGTCAGGAATGCCGCATCGTAGCCGGCTGCTTGAACAACCAGCCCGGCAATCCCAGGGCTGAGCGCAGCGCCCAGTCCGAACACCGCCGTCAGCGCGCCAAGGCTGAAATTGAAGCGCCCGGTACCTTCGGTCAAATCCTTGATCACGATCGGGAACAATGCTCCGAAGATGCCTGCGCCGATTCCATCGAGCAATTGCACGCCAACCAGCCAGAATGGGTTGTCGGACGCCACGTACAGGGCTCCGCGCAGCGGTAGGATGAAAAAACCGGCCAGAAGGAACGGCCTGCGCCCCCAGGTCTCGGCCTTTGCCCCTACCAGCAGCGCCATCGGCACCATCACCAACTGCGCTGCGACGATGCAGGCGGATGTGAGTGGAGTGGCCAAGCGCAGGTCGACTTGCGATAGCTTCTGGCTCACCAGCGGCAGCATCGCCGCGTTGGCCAAGTGGAACAAAGCGCAGCACACAGCGAATACCAAGAGCGTGCGGTTGTGCAGGAGGACCCTGAACCTGGCAAGGTTTTCAGCACAACCCGGACCATGGACAAGGCCGCGAGCCACCTGGTGGTCGATGGCGGCGGCTGGCACACGCCACATCGCCACAATGCTGGCTACGGTCATGACCGCCATGAGATAGAACACCACCACCGGGCCGAACAGATACGCCAAGCCACCGGCCAGCAATGCTGAGCAGGCATTGCCCGCATGGTTGAACGTCTCGTTGCGACCCACCCTTCGCGTAAAGGCCTTGGGGCCTGTGATGCCCAGCGAGATGGCGGCAATCGCCGGAGCGAACAGCGAGCCTGCTATGGCACCGATCGTCTGGGTCAAGGCCACCCCGGCGAACGACGAAATCCACGGCAGCAGCAGGCAGCTGCCGGTCACCAGCACGGCGGCGGTCACGACCACCGCGTGTTTGGCTGTGGTGCGGTCAATCAAGGCTCCAGCCGGAGTTTGCGCCACCAGTGCAGCGATGCCTGCCAGGCTCATCACCAGGCCAATGCTCGCCGGCTGCCACTGGTGCACGGCAAGCAGGTAGATGGCGAGGTAGGGCCCGAGTCCGTCACGCACGTCCGCCAGGAAGAAGTTCAGCCAGTCAAGGGCACGGTCGTGCGAAGCGGCGCAGCTTGAGTGTTCCATGGACGCAGTCTCTAAAAACAAGGGGGAGCGCGATGGGCAGTTACTGGTCGCGCGCAGGGCTGATAAAGCTGCCGTCTGATGCCCACCAGTCCAAAGCACTTCCTGCACTGTAGGCCAGCGCGCCCCTATCTGTACGCGGCTCTGTCGTTGACATAGGACTTGCTCAAATGGTTCGGCGACACGATCGGTCGGCACGCAGATCATTGCGGTTTGGGGGGAACCGATAAGCACGACTACGCGTTGCGCAAGCGAGGTACTGGCAGGGAGGCGCGAGTTGCTATGCGGCTTTTAGGTGGAAACCCAAGAGTTTGAGCTTCCATTGGCTATCGGATGCGGCTTTTCGTTGCAGAGGGCCGCTTTGCGGCCCTTTCGCGGGGCAAGTCGGGGCGCGAACCGCCGCATCCATTGGGGGAGCGCTTTTTAGGCCTCGCTCATCCGCTCAACCCGCGCCGCCAGCCCCGAGCGCATATCACTACCGCTAGGCTGCTGATACAGACTCAAGCCAAACTCCGGCAACACCGCCAGCAAATAATCAAAGATATCCCCCTGGATCCGTTCGTACTCGGCCCACACCGTGGTGCGGGTGAAGCAGTAGATCTCCAGCGGCACACCCTCGGCGCTGGTCTGCATCTGGCGGACCATGCAGGTCATGTTCGGGTGCACGTCGGGATGGTTCTTCAGGTAGGCCAGGGCGAATGCGCGGAAGGTGCCGATGTTGGTCAGCTTGCGGCGGTTGGCCGACAGTTCGGCTACCAGGCCCTGGGCTTCGTTCCAGTCGTGCAGCTCCTTGCGTTTGGTCGCCAGGTAGTCGCCGAGCAGGCGCACACCGCCCAGGCGCTGTTCTTCTTCGAGGGTGAGAAAGCGCACGCCGGTGGCGTCGATGAACAGGCTGCGCTTGATGCGCCGCCCGCCGGACTGCTGCATGCCCCGGTAGTTGCGGAACGACTCGCTCATCAGGCGCCAGGTGGGGATGGAGACGATGGTCTTGTCGAAGTTCTGCACCTTGACCGTATGCAGGGTGATGTCGATCACATCACCGTCGGCGCCGACCTGGGGCATTTCGATCCAGTCGCCGACGTGGAGCATGTCGTTGCTGGTCAACTGCACGCTGGCAACGAACGACAGCAGGGTGTCCTTGTATACCAACAGCAGCACCGCCGACATCGCACCCAGGCCCGACAGCAGCAACAGCGGCGAGCGGTCGATCAGGGTGGCGACGATGACGATGGCGCTGAACACCCACAGCACCATCTTCGCCAGTTGCACATAGCCCTTGATCGAGCGAGTGCGGGCGTGTTCGGTGCGGGCGTAGATGTCCAGCAGGCCGTCGAGCAGGCACGACAGGGCGCGGGTGAGGAACAGCAGGGTGACGGCCAGGGCCAGGTTGCCGAGAAAATGCTGGGCGGTGGCCGAGAGCTCCGGCACCAGTTTCAGGCCGAACTGCAGAATCAGTGACGGCGTGGTCTGCGCCAGGCGGTGGAAGACCTTGTTGTGGCGCAGGTCGTCGAGCCAGCGCAGCGGCGGCTGGCGGGCCAGCAGGCGGGTGCTGTGCAGCAGCAGGAAGCGCGCCAGGCGGCCGACCAGCAGCGAGACCAGCAGCAGGACCACCACGCCGAGGGAGGCGTGCAGCATTGGGTGTTGGTCGAGGGTGCCCCAGAGGTCCAGGGTGTCGTGCCAGATTCGTTGGATATCCATGTAATCAATGCATTCAGTGGGTCGAACGGAGCGCCATTAGAGCGCGGAAACCGCGAATGTTGCCAAAAGATATTCGGCTACAGCCGCGGAAAACGTTACCCTATGCAACCGAATTGTCCGCATCTGTCTGAGGTACACCCGTGTTTTCCCAATTCGCCCTGCACGAACGCCTGCTCAAAGCCGTGGCCGAGCTGAAATTTGTCGAGCCGACCCCGGTGCAGGCGGCGGCCATTCCCCTGGCCCTGCAAGGGCGTGACCTGCGGGTCACAGCGCAGACCGGCAGCGGCAAGACCGCAGCTTTCGTGCTGCCGCTGCTCAACCGCCTGGTCGACCTGAGCGGGCCGCGGGTCGAGATCCGTGCGCTGATCCTGCTGCCGACCCGCGAGCTGGCGCAGCAGACCCTCAAGCAGGTGCAACTGTTCTCGCAGTTCACCTACATCAAGTCCGGCCTGGTCACCGGCGGTGAAGACTTCAAGGAACAGGCGGCGATGCTGCGCAAGGTGCCGGACGTGCTGATCGGCACGCCAGGTCGCCTGCTCGAGCAGCTCAATGCCGGCAACCTCGACCTCTCCCATGTGCAGGTGATGATCCTCGACGAAGCCGACCGCATGCTTGACATGGGCTTTGCCGAAGACATGGAGCGCCTGTGCAAGGAGTGCGAGAACCGCGAGCAGACCCTGCTGTTCTCCGCCACCACCGGCGGTGCAGCGCTGCGCGACATCATCGGCAAGGTATTGAAAGACCCTGAGCACCTGATGCTCAACAGCGTCTCGCAACTGGCCGAAGGCACTCGCCAGCAGATCATCACCGCCGACCACGACCAGCACAAGGAAGCGATCGTGCAGTGGTTGCTGGCCAACGAGACCTTCGACAAGGCGATCATCTTCACCAACACCCGCGCCTTGGCCGACCGCATTTACGGTCACCTGGTGGCCAAGGATGTGAAGGCGTTCGTCCTGCACGGCGAGAAAGACCAGAAGGACCGCAAGCTGGCCATCGAGCGCTTCAAGCAGGGCAGCTCCAAGGTGCTGGTGGCCACCGACGTGGCGGCCCGTGGCCTGGACATCGACGGCCTGGACCTGGTGATCAACTTCGACATGCCGCGCAGTGGTGACGAGTACGTGCACCGCGTGGGCCGTACCGGCCGTGCCGGTGGCGAAGGCCTGGCGATCTCGCTGATCACCCACAACGACTGGAACCTGATGTCGAGCATCGAGCGCTACCTCAAGCAGCAGTTCGAGCGCCGCGTCATCAAGGAGGTCAAGGGCACCTACAGCGGGCCGAAGAAGGTCAAGGCTTCGGGCAAGGCAGTGGGCGCGAAGAAGAAAAAGGTCGACAAGAAGACCGGCGAGAAGAAGACCGCCGCCAAGCGTAAACCAACCGCCAAGCCGCGCCCGAACGCGCCGCTGGCCAGCTCCGATGGCCTGGCACCGCTGAAGAAGCGTACGCCGAAGGCGGAGTAACCCCAGCACCTGTCTTGTTCAAAATCTTAAGGCCAGCCCAATCCCCCTGTGGGAGCGGGCTTGCCCGCGAACACGGGCGTAGCCCGTGCCAGGCTGCGCGGTGTCTTTTTCGCGGGCAAGCCCGCTCCTACAAGTGGTATGCGGTGCACGGCAGCTTTGATTCAACCCGCCTTTTGCTCCGCCTCTTTCAACTCCTTCACCCGCTTGTCGATCAGCTGGCATTTGTCTGGCAAGTCCTTGCTCGCCGTTCCCAGCTCCATGCCCTGGAGCTCATCATTTATCTCCTTGGCCTTCTGCGGGTTCTGCTCGGTCAGTTGAGTCACCAGCTTGGCCAGTTCTTCGCGCTTTTGCGTGGCTTCTTCCGGTGTGCAGGCCCAGGCGGGCAGGGCGCAGGACAGGGTGGCGAAGAAGGCGATGCGGCATAACGTATTCATTGAGATGGCCTCTGTGAGGGTTGTTCGGTTGAGGTTGGACGAGGCTGATAAGTTCAGATCGCTCAACGCTATGGCGAAGTAACTCGGCTGAACGGATACGGCAGGCCTCCGGTCCCATGCTGTGTACCCACCGTCCACAGCAAGAGGCCACTGCCATGAGCACCTACGACTGGGACCTGATCGAACGCTTGCTGCACGAGGTGCAGAACGGCGCAGGTCAAAGCTTCACGCCACGCCCCTACGCCGAGCAGCATGCTGCGGCGATGGCCGCCAAGGGCCAGCCGGTGGGCGATCTGGATCAGCTGAAAACCCGCGCCTGTGAATACGAAAAGCTGCTGTTCCAGCGCGGCTTCATCGAAAGCCGGCCTGAAGAGGATGGCGGCAATGGTGAGAACTTCGTGCTCACCGAGAGGGGCTCGCGCCTGCTCAGCCTCATCGACAGCGCGATTCCAGGAGCGGACAGCCCACGCTCGAAGCTGGATCAGCAGGCAGATGCGCTGGATGAGTCCACCTTCGATCAGGTCTCGAGCAAGCCGCAGATCACACCAGGTGCGATTTAGGCTGGTATCAGCGGGGCGGGCGCACCGATAATCGGCAATGGATCCATTTTCCGACTGCCGAGCGTTGCCCATGCCCCTGACCCGCTACGAGGCCCGCCTATGAGCGCGGCCCGCAAGAACACCGACGCCTTTGCCCTGCAGGTGATGCTGGGGTTGTGCCTGATCTGGGGCTCCCAGCAGGTGATGATCAAATGGGCTGCCGTGGATATCGCGCCGGTGATGCAGGCGGCGTTTCGCTCCGGTATCGCTGCGGTGCTGGTCGGGCTGCTGATGTGCTGGCGGGGCGGCTGGGCGCAGTTGGGCAGCACCTGGCGCGCGGGTTTGCTGGCCGGGGCGTTGTTCGGGCTGGAGTTCTTGTTCATCGCCGAGGGGCTGAAGCTGACCTCGGCGGCGCATATGTCGGTGTTTCTCTACACCGCCCCGGTGTTCACCGCGCTGGGGCTGCACTTCATGTTGCCCAGCGAGCGTCTGCGTTTGTTGCAGTGGCTGGGGATTGCGCTGGCGTTTGCTGGGATTGCCCTGGCCTTTGCGGGCGGGCTGTCGCTGGATCAACTCGATGGGCGGGTGCTGCTCGGCGATGCCATGGCGGTGCTGGCCGGGCTGATGTGGGGTGCGACCACGGTGGTGGTGCGGGCTTCGCGGCTGTCGGAGGCGCCGGCGACCTTGACGCTGTTCTACCAGCTGATGGTGGGCTTCGTCGGCTTGCTGCTGATGGCGTTGTTCAGCGGGCAGATCGGTGCGGTGTCGTTCACGCCGTTGGCACTGGGCAGCGTGCTGTTCCAGGGGTTGGTGGTGTCGTTCTTCAGTTACCTGACCTGGTTCTGGTTGCTGCGCCAGTACCTGGCGTCGAACCTGGCGGTGTTTTCGTTCATCACGCCGTTGTTCGGGGTGACGTTCGGGGTGCTGTTGCTGGATGAGCCGCTGAGCGTGAATTTTGTGGTGGGGGCGGCGATGGTGCTCGGTGGTGTGGTGCTGGTGAGTGCCGAGCCTTGGGTGCGGCGGCAGTTGCGCCGGGTGGTGGGGTAGAGCGTGCTGTGGCGTGTCTGATTTTTCCTAATTCTCGGGCGCCGGTTTCAGGTTTTGAGTCGTTAGGATCTATCCTACGCAGCTTGCGGAAGCGTCTTAATTGTCGTGGAAATGCGTCAGGGATAACTTCGCCGGGTCGTCCAAACGACAGGGTGTGAGAACCCTAATCACGATAGCGTCCGCTCTGCTATGGCAGCCGTGCGCGGGCAGGTTCGTCCTGACCGGTTCCCCTATCGTGGCCGGGTTCTCACCCCGCGTACGACTGCCACCCAATCCTGTGAGAACGAGCGAGTGGCAGTTCCTGTTTTTCACGATGGGAGTCATGCCATGAAAAAGCTCGTCCCCGATCCACCCCGCCTAACGCACATTCCCCACACCACAGTGAGGAGATGTGACCATGTCTGATCTATCCAATGGCTACACCACCGCAGGTGTGGCGACTTTCCTGGACATGTACCGCGTACAACCTGGCATTCCTTTCGAGCGGGTGCTGGAAGAAGTGTCGGTGATCCTTGGCTGTGTCCGCGAATTGAGCGAGCAGGAACAGGTGGACCCGGTGAGCATCACCGCGCTGCACTACCTGAGCGCGATGGCGAAGGCGTTGTTGAACGACCTGGAGGTTGGGCGTAACTCGGTGCATTGAGGCCACAGCCCGGCTATGAAACCGCCTCGACTTGTAGGAGCGGGCTTGCCCGCGAAGAAGATATCGCGCTGCCTGGCACGGGCTACGCCCGTGTTCGCGGGCAAGTCGGGGCGCCGAACCGCCGCTCCCACAGGGCCTGGGCTGGTATCTAGATTTTGAGCAAGACAGCTGCTCCTACACAGGGGTCGCCAGTTGCTCGGCGGCGCGTTGATCCGATCTGCTTGTCGCCACCAGCAACCCGGCGACCCCCAGTCCCGCAGCCGCCAGCAACAGTGCGGGTTGCAGCCCGCCGCTGAAGTGGTTGCTCAGCGCGGCCAGCAAGGGGCCGCTGAGTTGGCCGAGGGCGAAGCAGGCGGTCAGCAGGCCGGCGTTGCGCTGGGTGGCGTGGGGCGCGAGCTCTCGCGAACGCTGCATCACCAATTGCATGCAGGCCAGGAACGGCGCACCGCACAGCAGTACCCCGAGCCCCAGACCAATCCCGCCGCCCAGCAGGCAGGCCAGCACACCCAAGGCTTGCAGCCAGAGCGTGGCGGTCAGCCAGACGCTGGTGCGACCCGGGCCGCGCAGGCTGACGATCACCACGCCAAGCGCTGCAGCAAGGCCGAAGCCGGGCCAGAACAGGTCGGCAAGCCATTGCCCCTGGAACTGCTGGCTGGCCATCTGCGAGAGGAAGGTGGCGGGGAGGATGTAGCCGACACCGTACAACGCATAGACCACCGCCAAGCGGGCGATGCCGCCCTGGCGTGGATGAGTCTGTACTGGCGCGTTAGTGGTCGCAGGCGTCAGCAGGTGGGCGCGCGGCAGCCACGGCAGCACAGCCAGCAGCATCACCAGCGCGGCCACCGAGTACATCAACCACAGCGCCGCCGAGTCGAGGCTGAGCAGGTGCGCACCGAGTGCGAGGAAACCGGTGATGGCGATCCCCACGCCTGGGCCAGCGAACACCAGTGCGCCGAGTCGCGCGCGACCATGGCTGCTGGCCACGTGCTGGCTGAGGCTGGTCAGCATCACCAATGCCCAGGCGCTTGCCACACCGGTGCCGAAGCGCAGCAGCAGGTGGCTCCAGAATCCGTTGGCAGCCCAGGAGGCCAGGGTCAGCAGCACGCACAACCACAGCCCGGCATGCAGGCGTAGGCGCACCTGGTGCGGGTGGCGGGCGAACATGCCGTCCACGGCACCCATGAAATAGCCGAGATAGTTGGCAGCGGCCACCAGGCCGCCTGCGGTCAGGTCGAACTGGCCCTCGGCAATCAGGCGGGGCATCTGCGGGGTCAGGGCGAAGCGGCCGATGCCCATGGCCATCATCAGTGCGACGGCACTGGCCATGAGTTGCAGTAGGGGCGACATGGTAAGACTCCTGCGCAGTGGTAAGCGATGGATGGCAGGTTAGGAGTTCTTGACTTTCAATAAAATTGAATAATGATGATCAAGTTGTTCTGTTTTGGAGAATGTCGTGGACTTCAGCCAATTGCGGATCTTCCAGGCCGTCGCCGAGGAGGGGTCAGTGACTCGCGCCGCCGAGCGCCTGCACCGGGTGCCGTCGAACCTGTCGACGCGCCTGCGTCAGCTCGAGGAGCAGCTGGGCGTGGAGTTGTTCCTGCGCGAGCGTCAGCGCTTGCAGCTGTCGCCGGCCGGCAGGGTGTTGCTGGACTATGCGCACAGGCTTTCGGTACTGCGCGATGAAGCCATGGCGGCGGTGCAGGGTGGTCAGCCAGCTGGGGACTTCATCATCGGGACCATGTACAGCACGGCGGCCATCCAGCTTCCGGCGTTGCTTGCGCGGTACCATCAGGCCTATCCGGCAGTGAACCTGCAGGTGCAGGCCGCGCCCAGTGGCGAGGTGTTGCAGGGCCTGCTCGAGCGCCGTCTGGACGCGGCGTTGGTGGATGGCCCGCCGGGGCTGGCCGGGCTCGATGGCGTGCCGTTGTGCGAGGAACGGCTGGTGCTGATCACCAGCCCTGAGCATCCGCCGGTGCACAGTGCGCGTGATGTGGCCGGGCGTTCGGTGTTCACGTTCCGCCAGGGGTGTGCCTACCGCATGCGTCTGGAGGCCTGGTATGCGCACGACCACACGCCAATGGGGCGAGTGATGGAGATCGAGTCGTACCAGGGCATGCTGGCGTGCGTGATCGCGGGGGCGGGGGTGGCGATGATGTCGCAGTCGATGCTCGACAGCCTGCCGGGCCGCGAGCGGGTCAGCGCGCATCCGCTGCAGGCGCCGTTCGATCATGCCGAGACCTGGCTGATGTGGCGCCAGGGTATGTGCGGGGCGAATTTGCAGGCGTGGATCGACCTGCAACAAGGTGAAACAGTAAACCGGCTGTCGGAGTACGGCGTTTCCGCTTGATCTGCGGCAAAATCGCCCATATCTGTAAGATTAGACGCAGGCGATATACAGAACATGGGACTATGATCTGTATGAAGCATCGCAGGACTGATTTGCCGCAAGGCTGACCCGTGAAGGGGGCACTATGAACAAGCGCATGTACAACTGGCTCCACGACCTTGCCGTCGCCCTTGGCCTGGTACCGCCGCCATTGCAACCGGTACCGATCCCCACCGACGAAGAACAGCGCAAGCGCCAGCCGCGTCGGCGCTGATTAGCGCAGGAAAAAGGCCGCTGCATCCTTGGGGGATGCGGCGGCCTTTTGCGTTTTTGCAAGGGGGATCTGTGGTGTGGCTTTCGCAGTGCATGGCACCGGCTTCGCCGGTGATCGCGGGACCAGCCCGCTCCTACAGGGATTGGGCTGACCTTTAGATTTTGAACAGACAGCTGCTTCCACAGGGTAGGGGCGGGCTGGTCCGGAGATTTTCTGCCCTGGAGATCAGGCCAGGTTCACCGCCGCCGTCGGTTTACGCGACATCAGGCTGACCACGACAAAGCTCACCAGGCCCACCGCCAGGCTGTAGTAGATCGGCGAGTTGGCATCCAGGCCGTCCTTGAACATGAAGAACAGCGCGGTGGCAAAGCCCAGCGACATGCTGGCGATTGCGCCTGGAGTGGTGGCGCGTTTCCAGAAGATCGCCCCGATCAGCGGGATCAGCATGCCACCAACCAGCAGGTTGTAGGCCAGGGTGAGGGCACTGATCACATCGTTCACCGCCAGGGCGATCACCAGCACGGCCACGCCAGTGAGCAGGGTGAACAGGCGGTTCACGCCCAGGCTCGAGCGCTTGCCACCACGCAGCTTGGGCAGCAGGTCTTCGGTCAGGGTGGTGGACGCCGCCAGCAGGCCGGCGCTTGCGGTCGACATCATCGCCGCCAGTGCCGCCGCCATCAGCAGGCCACGGATGCCGTCGGGCAGGGTGGTCTTGATCATCTCGGCGAAGGCGTTGTTCGGGTTGGCCAGGTCTGGCATCAGCACGTGGGCGGCCATGCCGATCAGCGCGCAGGCCAGGCCGTAGATCACGCAGTACACGCCTGCGGCGGTGCCGGCGCGCTGGCAGACTTTCTCGTCACGTGCGGTGAACACACGCTGCCAGATGTCCTGGCCGATCAGGATGCCGAAGAAGTAGATCAGGAAGTAGGTGATGATGGTGTCCCAGCCGATCGTGGTGAGCTGGAAGCTCGCCGCCGGCAGCTTGGCCACCAGTGCATCCCAGCCACCGGCCTTGTACAGGCACACCGGCAGGAGGATGAACATCAGGCCCACGGTCTTGATGACGAACTGCACGATGTCGGTGAGGGTCAGCGACCACATGCCGCCGATGGTCGAGTAGACCACCACCACGCCACCGCCGAACAGCAAGGCCATCCAGAACGGCACATCGAGCAGCACTTGCAGCACGGTGCCCATGGCCAGCGTGGAGACCACGCCGATCATCAGCGCGTAGGCCAGCATGATCACTGCACTGGCCTGGCGCGCCATCGGGTTGTAGCGGCGCTCCAGGACCTGGGTCACGGTGAAGATGCGCAGGCGCAGCAGCGGTTTGGCGAGGAACAGGTTCAGGGCGATGATGCCCAGGCCCAGGGCCGCGCACAGCCAGAAACCGGAAATGCCGTGGACATAGCCCAGGCGCACGGTGCCGACGGTGGATGCACCGCCGAGCACGGTGGTGGCCATGGTGCCCATGTAGAGGGTCGGGCCGAGATTGCGTCCGGCGACCAGGTAGTCTTCGTGGGTCTTCGCACGCCGCATGCCGTACCAGCCAAGCCCGAGCATGCCAGCGGCGTAGATCAGTACAACAATGATGTCCAAGGCCATGGGTGTCTCCGATTATCTTTATTATGCGAGATCGATCGCTCGGACGCTCTCACCGCGTCCGGCGCTCCTCATCGAGTGTTGGCGGGCCTCTATGGCCCTGTCCCACGGCTCCTGCCTGGGTATTGCAGGTGTTTCAGGTGATCAGCGACGCACTACGCCGGGAAGCACGCAGAGCATTTCGAACAACAGGTTGGCGCCCAGCAGCGAGGTGTTGCCGGTGGTGTCGTACGGTGGCGAGACCTCGACCAGGTCGCAGCCGATCAGGTCCAGGCCGTGGCAACCGCGGATGATTTCCATCGCCTGGATGGTGGTCAGGCCACCGATTTCCGGGGTGCCGGTGCCTGGCGCCCAGGCCGGGTCGATGCCGTCGATGTCGAACGACAGGTACACCGGGCCACCGCCGACCTTCTCGCGCACTTCGGCCATCAGCGGCTCCAGCGACTTGTGCCAGCACTCTTCGGCTTGCACAACGCGGAAGCCCTGGCGGCGGCTCCAGTTGAAGTCATCGGCGGTATAGCCCTGGGCGCGCAGGCCGATCTGCACTACGCGGTCGCAGTCCAGCAGGCCTTCCTCGACAGCGCGGCGGAAGGTGGTGCCGTGGGCGATCTTCTCGCCGAACATATGATCGTTGACGTCGGCGTGGGCGTCGATGTGCACCAGGCCGATCTTGCCGTGCTTTTTATGCAGGGCGCGCAGGATCGGCAGGGTGATGGTGTGGTCGCCACCCAGGGTCATGGGTATGACGTTGTGTTCGAGGATCTCGTCGTAGGCTTCTTCGATGATGCGTACGGCGTCGAGCAGGTTGAAGGTGTTGATCGCCACGTCACCGATGTCGGCGACCGACAGCGAGTCGAACGGGGCGGCGCCGGTGGCCATGTTGTACGGGCGGATCATCACCGATTCGGCGCGGATCTGCCGCGGGCCGAAACGGGTGCCGGAGCGCAGCGAGGTGCCGATGTCCAGCGGCACGCCGATGAAGGCGGCGTCCAGGCCTTCGGCGCTTTGCAGGTGGGGAAGACGGAGCATGGTGGCGATGCCGCCGAAACGCGGCATTTCGTTGCCGCCCAGTGGTTGGTGGAGAATCTTGTCCACGGTGGGCCTCATCAGTCGGTCGATTGTTCTGTTTGTTCGAACCTGTGTCGCGGCACGCTCGGCAAGCGCGAAGACGCCGGCGACCAGGGACATTTCGGCCAAGTCTGCGCAAGGTAGTGCGCCGGAAGAATCGCTACCGACAAATACTTACTTCAGGAATTTCTGAACTATCGCGACGAAGGCGCGGTAGACTCTGACGGATTTCCAGTCTGCGGAACCTGTGCGCCATGGCCTCATCGCTGCCCGACCTGAAACTGCTGCGCATCTTCGTCAGCGTGGTGCGTCACCAAGGTTTCGCCAACGCCCAGCGTGACCTCAACCTTTCCACGTCGGCCATCAGCACCTACATGAGCCAGCTGGAAAGTGCCCTGGGCCTGGTGCTGTGCCACCGCGGCCGTGGTGGTTTCAGCCTGACCAGCAAGGGTGAGCTGTTCCACCAGGAGACCTTGCGCCTGCTGGGCGAGCTCGACGGTTTCGAGCAATACGCTGCGGCGCTCAAGGGTGAGCTGCGCGGCACCCTCAACCTGGGGGTGATCGACTCCACCGTCGGCGATCGCGCGCTGCCCCTGGCCGAGGCGATCGGCGCCTACAGCCAGGAGCACCCGGCCGTGCATTTGCACCTGTCGGTTTCCAGCCCTTACGAGCTGCAGCTGGGTGTGCAGGACAACCGCCTGGACCTGGCCATCGGCGCCTTCTCTTCGCGCATGAGCGGCCTGGTGTACCAGCCGTTGTACCGCGAGCAGCACTGGCTGTACTGCAGCAGCCGCCACCCGCTGTTCAACGAGCGGCGCATTCCGGCGCAAGTCATCACCCAGCAGCGCATGGTCGGGCGCGGTTACTGGAGCCAGGCGGAGCTGGCTCGTCACGGCTTCAAGCACAGCGCCGCGACCGTGGAAAGCATGGAGGCGCAGTTGATCCTGATCCTGTCCGGTGCCTACATCGGTTACCTGCCCGAGCACTATGCCCAGGCCTGGGCCGACAAAGGTGATCTGCGAGTGTTATCGCCGTCTACCTTCGGCTACCAGGCGCCATTTTCGTTGATCATCCGGCGTGGGCGCAGCCGCGAACCGTTGATCCAGACCTTCCGCGACCTGCTCAAGTCGCAGTTGAATGTGGGCTGATCGGCGTTGCCGAAAATACATTCCATCAGGTCGGGAACTTTTCTTACAAATGCTGATCCCGCACGTGAAAATGCTCTGCTAAACCTTTACTTACTTTGATGAAATTTCCCCCTCGTCTAGACAAGCAAGGACCGCCCGAGATGCGCACGAATCTGCCCGTAACCGAGCATGAAAGAACGTTCTCCAGCGAGCAGCGGTTGATTTCCACCACCGACCTGAATAGCCGGATCACCTACTGCAACGATGCATTCGTGGCGATCAGCGGATTCACCTACGACGAGTTGGTGGGGCAGCCGCACAACCTGGTGCGCCATCCCGACATGCCGCCGTCGGTGTTCGGCCAGATGTGGGAAACCATCAAGCAGGGCAAGCCGTGGATGGGGGTGGTGAAGAATCGCGCCAAGAACGGCGATTTCTACTGGGTCAGCGCCTATGTCACGGCGGTCTACGAGAACGGCCGCATCAGTGGCTACGAATCGGTGCGTTCGGTGCCGACCCGCGAACAGATTCGTCGTGCCGAAGCGTTGTACGCACGCCTGCGGGCCGATCGCTCGCCAGTGCCCTGGGCCGCGCGGCTGGCGCATGGCCTGGGGACTGGCTGGCCACTGGTGGGTGCCGGGCTGATTGCGGCGGCAGGCTACCTGTGGCTACCGCCCTATGCGGCGCTGGGCCTGCTGATGGTCAGCCTGTTCAGTGCCTGGTACCTGATCGAGCACCGGCAGAACCAGGCCATCCGCCGTACCCTGGCCGAGCATCCCAAGGCCTTCACCAGCCCGCTGGTTGCCCTGACCTACAGTGACAACCCCGGTCTGCGCGGCCAGCTCGACCTGGCGATCATCAGCGAAGAGGCACGTCTGCAGACTGCGCTCACGCGGCTGGTGGACGCTGGCGTTGGGGTCAAGTCACGGGCCGCACAGTCAGCGGAACTGTCTGATGCCCAGGCGCAGATGCTCGACCGGCAGCGCAGCGAAACCGACCAGTCGGCCACCGCCATCGCGCAGATGGCGGCGACCATCCAGCAGGTCACCCATAACGTGCAGAGCACCGCCCATGCGGCCGGCGATGCCGACCAGCTGGCGCAGCAGGGCAGTGACCTCGCCCAGCAGAGCCTGCGGGCCATGGGCAGCATGAGCGAGGCGGTGAACGACATCGGCCAGGCGGTCAATGCCCTGGCCGAGCAGACCCAGTCGATCGGCAGTGTGGTGGATGTGATCACCTCGATCGCCGAGCAGACCAACCTGCTCGCGCTCAATGCCGCTATCGAAGCGGCGCGTGCCGGGGAGCAGGGCAGGGGCTTTGCGGTGGTGGCCGACGAGGTGCGTTCGCTGGCCCAGCGCACCCGCACCTCCACCGAGGAAATCCACCAGATCATCGCCTCGCTGCGGGCCGGTGCCGAGCGTGCGGTGAGCAGCGCCAGCCGCGGTGAGCAGATTTCCCGCGACAGCGTGCATAGCGTCGAGGCGGTGCAGTCGGCGCTGACCGGTATCGTCCAGGCGGTGAGCCGCATTACCGGCATGAGTCAGCAGATGGCGACCGCGTCCGAGCAGCAGAGCCATGTGGCGGAGGATATCAACCAGCAGATCGTGCGCATTGCCCACCTGTGCGACGAAAGCGCCGGGCAGGCGAAGCAGGGCGCCGAGATCAGCCAGGACCTGGAGCGGATGGCGGAGTACCTGCATAGCCTGGCGGAGCGGTTCAATCGTTAGAGGGGTATGGCGACGCCGACAAACCTGCTCCTGCCAGGTACTGCGATCTGCTGGATGTCGCGAAAGGGCTGCGTAGCAGCCCTGTGCATCCTGTGTAGCTGCACAGATCCTGGGGCCGCTGCGCGGCCCATCGCGGGACAAGCCCGCTCCCACAAGTGCACCACATGCCTCGAACGCGGTGCTGTCCTGTGGGAGCGGCGGTTCGGCGTCCTGACTTGTCCCGCGAATGGCCCGCAAGGCGGGCCCCGATTTCCGGCATATAGCCCCGGCATATGGCAAAATCCCTCCGCCAACGGAGACCCCCATGCCCAGACCCCGCTGCGAGCGCTGCCAGCGCCCGCTCGCCCATTGCCTCTGCCCACTGATCCCATCACTCGACAGCCGCACCCGCGTGGTCCTGCTGCAGCACCCCAGTGAAACCAGCCACGCCCTGAACACCGCACGCCTGGCAGCGTTGGGGCTGCGCAATGCGGAGCTGTTGATTGGTGAGGTCTTCGAGGATCTGCCCGCACTGCTGGCCACTCCCGGCTATCGTCCGGTGCTGCTGTTCCCGGGCGAGCAGGCCGAGGTGGTGTCGGCCTATGGCGAAGGCGATGCGTTGCCGTTGCTGCTGATCGTCCCAGACGGGACCTGGCGCAAGGCACGCAAGTTGCTGTACCTCAACCCGCTGCTGGAGGAACTTCCGCGGGTGACGCTCGGCCAGGTCCAGCCATCGCGCTACCGACTGCGCAAGGCGCCGGAGGCGGGTGCGGTGTCGACCATCGAGGCGGTGGTGCAGGTGTTGAATATGTTGGAGCAGCCCGCGAATTTCGATGAATTGCTCAGGCCGTTCGAGGCATTGATCGAGGGGCAGATCAGCGCCATGGGGGCTGAGACCTTTGCTCGGAATCATGGGGAAGGATGACAGATTGGCGGGGGCCTTTTCGCGGGCAAGTCGCAGCGGCGAACCGCCGCTCCCACAAATTGGACTGCCCCATAGCATTCTGAATGCTGTGGGGCCCCTGTGGGAGCGGGCTTGCCCGCTAAAAGGCCACCACCAGTCCCACGGCCCTCACCGCTCACGCATCGCCTCGGTCCTAGCCTTCATCACCGGCTTGAGCAGGTAATCCAGCACGCTCTTCTGCCCGGTGATGATGTCCACCGTCGCGGTCATCCCCGGGATGATCAGCAGCGGCTTGTTGTCCCCGCCCAAATGGTTCTTCTCGGTGCGCACCTGGATCAGGTAGAACGCATTGCCCTTGTCGTCGGTGACGGTGTCGGCGCTGATCAGCTCGAGCGTGGCTTTGAGCCCGCCATAGATGGTGTAGTCGTAGGCACTGAACTTGACCATCGCCACCTGCCCCGGATGCAGAAACGCCACGTCCTGCGGGCGCACCTTGGCTTCGATCAGCAGGTTGTCCTCGATCGGGACGATCTCCACCAGGTCGCTGCCGGGCTGGACCACGCCGCCGATGGTGTTGACCTTGAGCAGCTTGACGATGCCGCGTACCGGCGACACCACGGTGGTGCGGTTGACCCGGTCGTCGATGGCGATGCTGGTGGCGGTGATCTTCGACAGCTCCGTGCGCTTGTCGTTGAGCTCCTTGGCGGCGTCGGAGCGAAAACTCGCGTCGGACTCCTGGATCTTGCTGCGGATCTCGGCGATGGCCGCTTCGGCGCGGGGGATGGCGAGGTTGGTCGCGTTCAGTTGGCCGCGCGCTTCGACGCTGCGCTGCTTGAGGCGCAGGATCTCCACCGGCGAAATGGCGCCCTTGCTCACCAAGGGTGATGACATGTCCAGCTCCTGCTGCAGCAGCCCCACAGCCGAGCGGTACTGCTCGACCTTTGAGCGGAATTCGGCGAGTTCCTGGGTCTTTTGCCGCAGTTGTTCGTTGAGCGTCTGCTTCTCGCTGGCGAGCCGGCGCTGGCGTGATTGATAGAGGGCGATTTCGTCTTCGGCCACCTGCGGTGCCTTGGCGCGGACTTCTTCCGATAGCGCGAAGGGTCGCCCTTCGGCTTCGGCCGACAGGCGCTCGACCTGTGCGGTCAGCGCATAACGGTCGGCTTCGCTCTCGCCCTTGTTCGACTTGAAACGGGTGTCGTCCAGGCGCAGCAGGGTGGCGCCCTTGTCGACCATCTGCCCTTCGCGCACGAAGATCTCGGTGACGATGCCGCCTTCGAGGTTCTGGATCACCTGCACCTTGCTCGAGGGGATGGCCTTGCCTTCGCCGACCGTGACCTCGTCGAGCACGGCGAACTTGGCCCAGACCAGGGCCACCAGCAACAGCGCTGCTGCCAGCCACACCGTGATGCGCGACAGGCGCGGCGAGTCCTGCAGGGTGGCACCTGCCAGCTCCGGCATGTAGTCGCGCTCGGCATGCTTGTCGGCTCCGGAGAGCTGGCTGCGCACACTATGGCTGAGGGGCATGTCTACCTCCGATGAAAACCACGGTGCCTGTGGCAGCGCCGTCCTTCACGTCGTTTACAGGGCTGCGCCAATACGGCCTTTGCGCAGGGCGTCGATCACCGCGTCCTTCGGCCCGTCGGCCACCACCTTGCCGTTGTCGAGTACCACCAGCCGATCCACCAGGCTGAGCATCGAGCTGCGGTGGGTGACCAGCAGCAGGGTCTTGCCGGGCACCCAGGCCAGCAGCCGTTGGCGCAGCTGGTCTTCGCTGCTGTTGTCCATGTGGCTGGTGGGTTCGTCGAGGATCAGGATCGGCGGCTCCAGCAACAGTGCACGGGCCAGCAGGACGGCCTGGCGCTGGCCGCCGGAGAGCAGTTGGCCGCGCTCGCCCAACGGGCGGTCGAAGCCCTGCGGGTGTTGGCGGGCCAGTTCGCTGACACCGGTCAGCTCGGCGACTTCGAGCATGCGCGCATCGCTGACGTGGCGTGCGCCCAGGGTCAGGTTGTCGCGCAGGCTGCCTGCCAGCAGGGGCATGTCGTGGGCGACATAGCCAAGCTGATTGCGCAGGTCGGCGATATCCAGTTGGCGCAGGTCGAGGTTGTCCAGCAGTACCTGGCCTTCGTCAGGGTGATGAAACCCCATCAACAATCGCCCGAGCGTGCTCTTGCCCGAACCGCTGCGGCCGATGATGCCGATGCGCTCGCCGGGCTTGATCGACAGGTTGATATCGTTCAGTGCGGCGGCGACCTGGCCGGGGTAGCGGAACGTCACGTGGCTGATGCCCAGGCCGCCCTGCAGCACCGTATGCTCCAGCGCCTGCTGACCGGGTTGGCGCTCCTGCGGCAAGCTCATCAGTGCGTCGGTGCTGCGCATGGTCAGTTGTGCTTGTTGGTAGCGGGTGATCAGCCCGGCGATCTGGCCCAGTGGCGCCAGCACGCGGCTGCCGAGCATGTAGCAGGCGACCAGCGCGCCCACGCTGAGGCTGCCAGCGATGATCGAATAGACCCCCGCGACGATGGTGGCCATGCCGCAGAACTGCTGGATGAACAGCGTGCCGTTGCTGGCCATGGCCGACAGGTTGCGGGCGTGGGCGTCGAGACGGGCGATGGCGCCGTTGGTGTGTTCCCACTGGTATTGGCGCTCGCTTTCGGCGCCGCAGGCCTTGAGGGTTTCCAGGCCGCCAAGGGTTTCGATCAGCAAGGCCTGGCGCACGGCGCCGAGGCTCAGGCTTTTCTGCACCGTATCGCGCAGGCGTATCTGGATGAACAACGCCACGCCCACCGCCAGTGGGAAGGCGACCAGCGGGATAACCACCAGCCAGCCGCCGAGCAGGCCGATGACCAGCAACATCAGCACCACGAAGGGCAGGTCGATGATGCTGGTCAGGGTCACGGCGGTGAGGAATTCGCGCAGGCCCTGGAAGTCGTGGATGCTCTGGGCGAAGCCACCGACGCTGGCCGGGCGCGCCTTCATGGCCATGCCGGTGATGCGCTCGAACAGGGTCGCGGAAAGAATCAG
The DNA here is from genome assembly GCF_034961125.1 of Pseudomonas machongensis. Lineage (NCBI taxonomy): Bacteria > Pseudomonadati > Pseudomonadota > Gammaproteobacteria > Pseudomonadales > Pseudomonadaceae > Pseudomonas > Pseudomonas machongensis. The sequence continues at coordinate 53,935 of NZ_JAYFUI010000188.1, forward strand.
GTCGGTCTTCTTGCCGGCCTGGTCCAACAGGTGTGCGCGGACCATGCGCAGCACCAGCTCGAAGGCGGTACCGATGAACAGGCCGATGACCAGCACCCACAGGGTCGAGAGGGCCTGGTTGGGCACCACGCGGTCGTAGGTCTGCATCACGAACAGCGGCACCATCAGCCCGAGCAGGTTGATCAGAAGGCTGGCCAGCAGGGCATCGCTGTACAGCCAGCGCGAATGCTTGAGGGTGTCGCGAAACCAGGCTTCGACCCGTGGCAGCAGTGGCGTACGCAGGTCTTCGAGGGTATGTCGTGGGCGGGCGAACAGGGCTTGCCCGCTGTAGGCCTGCTCCAGCGCCTGGCGCTCGACCCATTGCTCGCCACCTTCGGCCTCGCACGGCAGGATCAGCGCCCGTCCATCTTCGCTCCAGCGTTGCAGCACGGCGCAGCGTCCATCGCCGAGCAGCAACAATACCGGCAGGTTCAGCGCACTGATGGCGCCCAGTTCGCGGCGCAGTACGCGCGCCTGCAGGCCGGCGCGGGCGGCGGCGCGGGGCAGCAGTTCGAGGCTCAGGCGCTGGTCGGCCAGCGGCAGGCCGGCGCACAGGCTGGCACGGCTGGCCGGGCACGCATGAACCTTGCACAGGATCAGCAGGCCATCGAGCAACGGATCATCCGCAGCCAGGTTGGGCTGCGTGCTTTGCATACTGGTCACGATGGCCTACTCCTGCCGCAGTGGACGGGAAGCGGCCGTGGCGTTGCCAGGCCGCGTTGCAGGACCTAGCGCATGTCGGGCAACTGGGCCTCGTTGCGTACGTCGGTCTTGGCGATGGCTTCCGGTGGCAGCGAGATGCGCTGCTTGCTCAGCAGCTCGCCCATGGTCGCCAGCACCCGGTACATGGAGAACTCTTCGGTGTAGCGCACCTCGGTGTAGCGGCGGTTGGCGTTGTACAGCTCGTTCTCGCTGTCGAGCACGTCGAGCAGGGTGCGCTGGCCCAGGCCGAACTGGTCCTGGTAGGCACCGCGTACGCGTTGGGTGGTCTCCGCGTATTCGCGCGCGCTAGGGGTCTGCTTGCGCGCGTTGTTCATGGCGTTCCAGGCCAGGCTCAGGTTCTCGGTGAGCTCGCGCAGGGCATTGTTGCGGATGTCCATGGCCTGGTTGATCTTGTGCGCATCGGACTGCAGGCGCGCCTTGTCGCTGCCGCCACGGAACAGGTTGTAGCTGAGTTCGACGCCGGCCTGCCAGTCGTTGTTGCTGTGGCCGCGCTCGCCGCCCAGGTTGTTGTTGGCGCCGGTGGCCAGCACTGCGTCCAGGCGTGGGTAGAACGGCGACTTGGCCACTTCGTACTGTTTCTCCGCCGCGTTGACATCGGCCTGGGCGGACTTGAGGTACGGGTTGTTCTCGCGCATGCCCTGGCGGGCTTCGTCTAGGGTGCCGGGCATCTGGATCTTGATCGAGGTCGGCGTTTCCAGCTCGTCCGGCTGGCGGCCGATGACGCTGTAGAAGTTGGCCTCGGCGTCGGCCAGGTCGACCTCGGCGGTGTCCAGGTTGTTTTCCGCCAGGGCGCGGCGGGCGCGGGACTGGTCGAGGTCGGCGGTGCTGCCGACACCGCGTTCGCTGCGCAGGCCGATCTGGTCGTTGACGCGCAGGTGCGCCTGCAGGTTGTTCTTGGCCAGGGTCACCAGCTCACGGCGCTTGAGTACTTCCAGGTACACCTCGATGGCACGCAGGGCGACATCCTGGGCGATGGCCTGGGTGTAGTACGCGCGCGAGGTGGCCACTGATTCGGTACGCCCGACTTCGTTGGAGGTGTTGAAGCCGTCGAAGATCATTTGCCGCAGGCGCAGTTCGGACTGTGTGTAGTTGAGGGTTTCCTTGTTGTGATTGCGCGTGCCGTCGGGGTTGATGCCGCGCGTATTGAGGTTGTCCGAGCGCTGACGGCCATAGCCGGCCACCAGGTCGACGGTGGGGAAGTAGCCTCCGCGCGCGAACTTCACATCCTCATCGGCCGACAGCTTGCTGTTGCGATTGGAGCTGATCTGAGGGTGGTAGTCCACGGCGCTCTGGACAGCCTCGGTGATCGACATCGCCTGAGCGTTGGCACAGGCCATGGCCAACAGAATCGCACTGGTGATGGGGGTTAACACGCGCATGGGGTACTTCTCCCTGGTCTTTAAAAAGATCCTGCTATTCGCCAAAAAAATGACGAAAAATTGAGTTGAAACCGTTTCAGGTTTGTAACAACAGAGCTAAGAACATTTAACGGGCGAGCTAAGAAGATTTTTTCATAAGGTCTATGCGAAAAAAAACTTATGCGGTCTAAGCAAACCGAGACATTGTTCTATTCAAGCGCTCGGGTAAATCGGCTGCAGTACCTGATTTCCGGGCTTCTGAGAAAGTTCCAGATTTTTTGCAGCTAAGGACCCTGGAGAGGACAACAACGGCGGAATTTGGCGACAAAAAATTGGCATTAGAATAATGGCCAATTACGACTACCGCACGTGTTGAGCTGTCTTGGTGAAGGTGATTTCTCACCCTTGTGACAGACGCGAGACCCGCAAAGGATCGCTTCCCGCATTACCTGGCCTGTCCGCCACTGCAGAAAGCCAATCGGCAGGGGAGGCGTGCGTTCATGGCTAAATCAATTGGCGTGGTCAGCAAGGTCATAGGTCAGGTATTCGCGGTGGGCAGCGACGGTGCCAAGCGCCTGCTGGTGGAGGGCGATCGGCTGTTCGCGGGCGAGCAGCTGGAAACCGGAGCCGCGGGTGCTGTGGCCGTACGTTTGCACAACGGCGCCGAGCTGACGTTGGGACGAGGCAGCAGCCTGGAGATGACTCCTGACCTGTTGGCCAATCGAGCTCCCCACGTACATGCCCCTGATACGCTGCCCAGCCAGGCGCAGCTCAGCGATGTCGAGCGCCTGCAACAAGCCATTGCCGCAGGTGCCGACCCGACGCAGGAGGGCGAGGCACCCGCCGCCGGGCCTGGCGCCAATGGCGCGCCCGGGGCCTTGGGGGGCGGGCACAGCTTCGTGTTGCTGACCGAAGTGGCCGGGCGGGTCGATCCGACCATCGGCTTCCCTACCGCAGGCTTCAACGGTATTCCGGAACTGGCCAACCGCTACATCGGTACCCTGGATGTCGACAACAATGCAGGGCCGTTCGGGCCTCCGGCCATTCCTCCGATCAATCCTCCTGTAAATCCGCCTGTCACACCGCCGGACAATCCTGTGACCCTGCGCGGGCTCGACCTGAGCCCCGCCGAACTGACCCTCAACGAAGCGAACCTGCCGTTGGGGTCGGCCAGCAACCCGGCGGCCCTGACCCAGTCCGGCAGCTTCACCGTGGTCGCGCCGGATGGTGTGTTCAACCTCAGCGTCGGTGGTATCAACGTGGTGACTGCCGGGGTGGTGACCGGCGTGGGCCAGTCGATCACCACGGGCCTTGGCAACATCCTCACCATCACCGGTTACAACCCGTCCACGGGCGTGGTCAGCTACAGCTACACCCTCACCGGCGCCGAGCAGCATGCGGACGGAGCGGGCAACAACGAACTCGGCGAGCATTTCCCGGTGCTGGTCAGCGACACGGATGGCGATGTGGCCAGTGGTTCGCTGGACGTGATCATTCGCGACGATGTGCCCACGGCGGTCAACGACACCAATGCGGTCACTGCCACCGAGCAGCACACCCAACTTACCGGCAACGTGCTGGACAACGACGTCCAGGGCGCCGATCGGGTGGTCGGCGGCCCCGTGGTAGCCGGTACCTACGTCGGAACCTACGGCACCCTGGTGCTCGCTGCGGACGGCTCCTACACCTACACGCTCAACCCCGAGGATGCGGACTTCAAGAACCTCAACGGTGGCGGACATGGCGTCGAGACCTTCACCTACACCCTGAAGGATGCGGACGGTGACACCAGCAGTGCGACCCTGACCCTGAACATCACCAACCTCGACGATCCGGTAACGCTCGGTGGTCTGGATGTGAAGGGCGGTGAACTGACGGTCTACGAGAAGCACTTGAGCAACGGCAGTGCGCCGGACAGCACCGCCCTGACCCAGAGCGGCAGCTTTACCGTCAGTGCACCGGACGGCCTGCAGACCCTGACGGTCGGCGGTATCAGTGTGGTCAGCGGCGGCCTGGTGGCGGGCTTCCCGCAGTCGCTCACGACCGCGCTGGGCAACACCCTGACCATCACCGGCTACAACCCGACCACCGGCGTGGTCAGCTACAGCTACACCTTGTTCGGTAACGAAGGCCATCCCGTGGGCGAGGGCACCAACAGCCTGAGCGAGCATTTCAGCGTGATCGCCCAGGACACCGATGGCAGCAGCGCCACGGCCACCCTGGATGTGAACATCGTCGACGACGTGCCCCAGGCGCAGCCCGATTCGGCCAGCGTGGTGGAAGGTGGCACGGTCAGCGGCAATGTGCTGCTCAACGATCAGTTGGGCGCCGACCAGGCTGGCACCAGCAATGTGGTGGTGGGCGCGCGGGCGGGGGCCGACACCTCGACCTCGGCCATCGGCAATCTCAATACCGCGATCGGTGGCCTGTACGGCACCCTGACCATCGATGCCGCCGGCAACGCCACCTACCATGCCAACCCGAATGCCGTGGCGCCGGCCGGTGCCACCGATGTGTTCGTCTATACCATTCGCGACACCGACGGAGACGAAAGCACCACCACCATCACCATCAACGTCAAGGACTGCTCGCTGATCGCGGGGCCTAACGATGGCGTGACGGTGTACGAGAAGGCGCTGGACCTGGTGAAGGATGGCAATGACCTGGCGCCGGGTACCGTCACCGGCAGCGCGCCGAGCTCCACCGGCGAAACCGCCTCGGGTAGCCTGGCGGGTTCCGTGAGCGGTGGCGTCGGTGCCCTGACCTATACGCTGGTGGGCAGCGCGGTGGGCCAGTATGGCCAGATCCAGCTCAATGCCGACGGCTCCTACACCTACACGCTGACCTCGGCACCGAAATCGCCGGATAACCTCAATGATGGGCCGAACAGTCTGACCGACAGTTTCACCTACGAGGTGAAGGATTCGCTGGGCAACTCGACCACCAGCACCATCGTCATCACCATCGTCGACGACGTGCCCAAGGCACACAGCGATTTTGCCAATGTCTTCGAGGGCGGCACGGTCAGTGGCAACGTACTGGTCAATGATGTGTTCGGTGCCGATGTGGTGGCCGATGGCAAATACGTGGTCGGGGTTCGCGCAGGCGGGGATACTTCCACGTCGGCCATCGGCCAGCTGGGCGTCCAGGTGGTCGGTCAGTATGGCTACCTGACCCTCGATGCCCAGGGCAACGCGACCTATCACGCCAACCCCGACAGCGTCGCGCCGCCCGGTGCCACGGATGTGTTCGTCTACACCATCCGCGATGCCGACGGTGACGAGAGCACCACCACCATCACCATTGATATCCACGACTGCTCGTTGGTCGCGACGCCTGATGGCGGTGTGACGGTGTACGAGAAGGCGCTGGACCTGGTGAAGGATGGCAATGATCTGGCGCCGGGCAGCGTCACCGGCAGCGATCCGCATTCCCCAGGCGAGACGGCATCGGGCTCGCTGGCCGGGTCGGTGAGTGGCGGTATCGGGGCGATGACCTTCACCCTTGTGGGCAACGCCACGGGGCAGTACGGGCAGATTCAGCTCAATGCCGATGGTTCCTACACCTACACCTTGACCTCGGCGCCGAAATCGCCGGGCAACGTCAACGACGGCGCGAACACGCTGACGGAGTCCTTCACCTACCAGGTGAAGGATTCGCTGGGCAACTCTACCACCGGCACCATTGTCATCAGCATCGTCGACGATGTGCCCAAGGCGCACTGCGATGTGGCCAGCGTGACTGAAGGCGGTGTGGTCAGCGGCAACGTACTGGACAACGACATTGTCGGCGCCGATGTGCGGGGGGACGGCCAGTACGTGGTCGGCGTGCGTGCCGGCTCCGACACCTCGACCTCGGCGATTGGCCAGGTCGGTAGCCAGATCATGGGCCAGTACGGCTACCTGACCCTCGATGCACAGGGCAATGCGACCTACCACGCCAACCCCAACAGCGTGGCCCAGGCCGGCGCTACCGATGTGTTCGTCTATACCCTGCGCGATGCCGATGGCGACGAGAGCACCACGACCATCACCATCAACGTGCACGACAGCAAACTGGTGGCTTGCGAAGACAGCGAAGTGAAGGTGTATGAGAAAGCACTGGACCTGAACAAGGATGGCAACGACCTGGCGGCAGGCAATGTCACCGGCAGCGACCCGCACTCGACAGCGGAAACTGCATCCGGCAGCCTCGCGGGCTCGGTGGGTGGGGGTGTGGGCGCGCTGACCTTCAGCCTGGTGGGCAACGCCACGGGGCAATATGGGCAGATCCAGCTCAATGCCGATGGCTCCTACACCTACACCCTGACCTCGGCACCGAAAACGCCGGGCAACATCAATGATGGTGCGAACAGCCTGACCGAGTCCTTCACTTATCAAGTGACGGACTCCGTAGGTAACTCGACCACCAGCACCATCGTCATCACCATCGTCGACGACGTACCCAAGGCCCATTGCGATGTGACCAGCGTGACTGAAGGTGGTGTGGTCAGCGGCAATGTGCTGGACAACGACATTGTCGGTGCCGATGTGCGGGCAGATGGTCAGTATGTGGTCGGCGTGCGCGCAGGCTCCGATACTTCGACTTCGGCAATTGGCCAGCTTGGCAGCCAGGTCATGGGCCAGTACGGCTACCTGACCCTCGATGCCCAGGGCAATGCGACTTATCACGCCAACCCTGACAGTGTGTCCAAGGCCGGCGCTAGCGACGTGTTCGTCTACACCATTCGCGATGCCGATGGTGACGAGAGCACCACGACCATCACCATCAATGTGCAGGACAGCAAGCTGGTGGCCTGTGAGGACCGTGACGTCACCGTGTACGAGAAAGCGCTCGACCTGGTCAAGGACGGTAACGACCTGGCGGCGGGTACGGTCACGGGTAGCGACCCGCACTCAACGGCGGAAACCGCCTCCGGCAGCCTGGTGGGATCGGTCGGCGGGGGTGTTGGTGCATTGACCTATCGCCTGGTGGGCAATGCTGTCGGCCAGTTCGGGCAAATCCAGATCAACGCCGACGGCTCCTACACCTACACCCTGACCTCGGCACCGAAAACGCCGGGTGGGGCGGACGATGGCGCCAATCGAGTCGTCGAGTACTTCACCTACAAGGCCACCGATTCACTGGGCAACAGTGTCACCAGCAGCATCGCCATTTCCATCGTCGATGATGTGCCCAAGGCCGCGTGCGCCGAGCGCAGCATCACGCCCGGCCAGGTGGACTCCAATATCCTGCTGGTGATCGATGTCTCCGGCAGCATGAACGTTGACTCTGGTGTGCAGGGGCTGAGCCGTCTGGCCTTGGCCAAGCAGGCGATCAACGCCTTGCTCGACAAGTACGACGACATGGGCGATATCAAGGTGCAGATCGTCACCTTCGCCACCGGGGCCTGGGTCAAGACGCCGGTCTGGGTGTCGATCGCCGAGGCCAAGAGCATCGTCGCCGGGCTGACTGCCGATGGTTCGACCTACTACGACTCGGCGGCCACCAAGGCTCAGGAGGCCTTTGCCAGCAGTGGCAAGATCGCGGGGGCGCAGAACATCAGCTACTTCTTCTCCGATGGCGTGCCCACCAATGGCCATTCGATGACCGCCGTGCGCGAAACAGCCTGGGAAAGCTTCCTAGACAACAACGGGATCAAGTCCTACGCCATTGGCCTCGGCACCGGGGTGAACCAGGCCAACCTCGACCCGCTGGCCTACGATGGCAGCAGCCATGTCGACACCGACTCGGTGGTGGTCACCGATCTGAGCCAGCTCAGCGCGGTGCTGTCCGGCACGGTACAAGGTACGCCGATTACCGGCAGCCTTATGAGCGGTGGCCACTTCGGTGCCGATGGCGGCTTCATCAAGGCGCTGCTGGTCGATGGCACCACCTACACCTTCGACCCGAAAGCCAACGCCGGCCAGGGCGGCTATACGGTCGCCGGTGGCCCGGACAAGGCCAGTTTCGACACCACCGGCAATACCCTGTCGATCAAGACAGCGCTCGGTGGCACGCTGCTGGTGGACATGGACACCGGCGAATTTACCTACACGCCGCCGAAGGACACCGGCAGCAGCCAGGTCGAGAAATTCGGCTTCACTGTCAGCGACAACGACGGCGACACCAGCAGTGCCAGCCTGGTGGTGAAGATCAACAGCAACAGCGCCCCGGTGGTGGGGGCCGACCACATCATCACCAACATCGCCGGTGCCAGCGTCACCGTACCGGCCGAGGCGCTGCTGGCCAATGACAGCGATGCGGATCACGATCCTCTGAGCGCTGCACCCATCACCTTCAACACGGGCTTTGCCGACAAGGGCGCGGGCTTCACGGTGGGCAGCCAGGTGCAGACGCTCAAGTTCGACGGCACCGCCAACAAGCCCGAGAACCAGCTCAAGGACCTGGCGCGCAGTGACTTCACTGCGGTCTCGGGTTCCATGACGGCGGCCTTGGTGATTGCTGGCTACCTGGGTTCGATCAGCACCGGCAATGCCAACGATGAGGACACATTGACCGTGACCCTGCGCAAGGGTGAAAGCCTCAGCCTCGACCATGACCGCCCGGCAGGCAACCTGATGCTGGAATGGAAGGATGCCAATGGCAACTACCAGCCCATCGCCGACGGTGGCAGCTTCACGGCCAGCCACGACGGTGTGTACAGCATTCATGTGATCAACAGCGAGAACGCCGTGGGCAACAGCAAGGCGGCGGAGAACTACAAGCTGAGCCTGGTGATCGACTACAGCCATGCCGAAAACGAGGTCTACCAGGGCAGCTACACGCTCAGCGACAACCATGGTGGCAGCGCCTCGGGGGCGGTGGACATCACCTACCAGGCAGGTCACATCTTGCAGGGCACGGCGGGCGACGATGTACTGCTGGCGGGCAATGGCGACGACACCTTGAACGGTGGTGCCGGTCACGATGTGCTGGTGGGAGGGGTGGGGAACGATGCCCTGTATGGCGGGGAGGGGGATGATCTGCTGATCGGTGGCCCTGGCAACGACCTGCTGGACGGTGGGCCAGGCAATGACACCGCCAGCTACGCGTCGGCCACTGCCGGGGTGACGGTCGATCTCGGCCATGTCGGTGCGCAGAACACCGGCGGTGCGGGGCTCGACACCTTGGTCAGCATCGAGAATCTGATCGGCTCGGACTACAACGACACGCTGATCGGCAACGATGGGGACAATGTGCTCAGCGGTGGCCTGGGGGACGACATCCTCATCGGCGGTGGCGGTAACGACATCCTCATTGGCGGGCCAGGCAACGACACACTCACCGGCGGCAGCGGCAACGATACCTTCGTCTGGCAGAAAGGCGACACCGGGCACGACCGGGTGACCGACTTCACGCCGGGCAGCGACCGGCTCGACCTGTCGCAATTGCTGCAGGGCGAGAACGCCACGGCGGCGTCACTGGATGACTACCTGCACTTCAAGGTCAGTGGCAGTGGGGTCAATGTGGTCTCGACCATTGAGGTCAGCAGCGTGGCGGGCGCTGCGGCGACCCAGACCATCGATCTTGCCGGTGTCGACCTGGCCCAGCATTACGGGGTGACGGCGGGAGCGGGGGGCATGATCGCGGCGGGGCACGATACCGCGACCGTCATCAACGGCATGCTCAACGATCATTCGTTGAAGGTGGATACCGTGTGACGACTTGCCTTCTGTAGGCGCGTGTTCAGGGCAGGCGCAGGGTCTTCTGCTTGAGGATGTAGAGGGTGACCAGTACGGCACTGGTGAGCATGAAGGCCCTGGCCCAGAACAGCGGCACCAGATAGCACGACAGCCCGATGCTCGCCCACATCAGGCCGATGGCGTAGACCTTGCCCTTGAGCGGGATACCGTCGCCGTTGAGGTAGTCGCGAATCCACGGTCCGAGCCTGGGGTGGTTCACCAACCAGTCGTGGAATCGTGGTGAGCTGCGGGCGAAACAGGCTGCCGCCAGCAGCAGGAAAGGGGTGGTGGGCAACACCGGCAGGAAGATCCCCAGCACCCCCAGCGCGACACTGAGCCAGCCGACGGCCAGCAGCAGGTAGCGCACCACTGCGAATCAGTGGTGGCGCGGCTTGAGCAGGGCTGGTTTTTCATCCGGCGCGTGCAGCAGCAGGAACAGCGCGCTGAGTGCCTCGGGAATCTGCACGACCATGTCGTCCTGCAGGTTGGCGTTGCTGGCGATGTCGGCGAACTCAGGTTGCTCGTCGAACAGACCCGAGCCAACCATGATCGGCAGCAGCATTTCGCTGACTTCCTCTTCGGCGTTCTCGAACCAGGCCTCTTCACGCAGGAATACACCTTCCATGAAGCCGATGCACCAGCCGCGCAGGTCGGAATCGTCCGGCTCGTCGGTCAGGTCCAGCTCGCAAGGCAGGTCGAACTCTTCGTCGCTGGCCAGCTGGCGAGCGATGTGGCCCTTGAGGGCCACCAGCGTCGCTTCGATCTCGGTGCGCTGGGCTTCGCTGGCGTAGTGAGGTTCTTCGGCGAAAAGCGCGTCGATCCATTCGCGCTCGGGGACGTCCTCGGCACAGATCGACAACGCGGTCAGGTAGCCGTGTGCGGCGACGTAGTCCAGTGCTTCCTCGTGCAGCTCGTCGGCGTCGAGGAAGGCTTGCAGGCGGGTCAGTTGCTCGGCGAAGGACATTACAGGGCTACCTTGGGGAATAAACGATAGTGAATTCTAGCACCTTGCAGCCTTGGCGGGGCAAAGGGAACGTCTGTCACCGTAGCCTGCCGCAGAGCAGGGCAGTCGGGTATACTCCGCGGTTTTTCAAGCCAGCTGGCGTTTCTGCGCAGCCCGGCAAAAACCGCTTACGCATTCGGTGTGCGCGCGGCGGATTTATCGTCCAGCCTGTGTCCAGGATGGTACGGCGATTTGGAGTGGCAAATGCTCGAACAGGCTCAGCGCGTCCTCAAGGATATCTTCGGCTACGACAGCTTCCGAGGTCGCCAGGCGGCGATCATCGAATGCGTGGCCAACGGGGGCGATGCACTGGTCCTGATGCCCACCGGTGGTGGCAAGTCGCTGTGTTTCCAGGTGCCAGGCCTGCTGCGGCCGGGCCTGACCGTGGTGGTGTCGCCGCTGATCGCATTGATGGACGACCAGGTCGCCACCCTCGACGAGCTGGGGGTGGCCGCGGCCGCGCTGAACTCGACGCTCAGCCCCGAGCAGCAGCGCGACCTCGCTGGGCGCCTGCGCCGCGGTGAGGTGAAGATGCTGTACCTGGCGCCTGAACGCCTGGTGCAGCCACGCATGCTGGAGTTCCTGCGCGACCTGGATATCGCGCTGTTCGCCATCGACGAAGCGCATTGCGTGTCGCAATGGGGGCATGATTTCCGCCCCGAGTACCTGCAACTGGGCCAGCTTGCCGAACTGTTCCCGCATGTGCCGCGTATTGCCCTGACCGCCACCGCCGACATGCGCACCCGTGAGGAAATCGTCCAGCGCCTGCATCTGCAGGGCGCGGAGCGTTTCCTGTCGAGCTTCGACCGGCCCAACATCTTCTATCGCATCGTGCCCAAGGAGTCGCCACGCAAGCAACTGATGGCGTTTCTCGGCGAGCGGCGCGGCAACGCCGGCATCGTCTACTGCCTGTCGCGCAAGAAAGTCGATGAAACCGCCGCCTTCCTCTGCGAGCAGGGATTCCCGGCGCTGCCCTATCACGCCGGCCTGGCAGCAGAGACCCGCTCGGCCAACCAGCACCGCTTCCTCAACGAGGAAGGGCTGATCATGGTCGCCACCATCGCGTTCGGCATGGGCATCGACAAGCCCAACGTGCGTTTCGTCGCTCACCTGGACCTGCCCAAGTCGCTTGAGGCCTACTACCAGGAAACCGGCCGGGCCGGGCGTGATGGCCTGCCGTCCGATGCCTGGATGGCCTATGGCCTGCAGGACATGGTGATGCTCAAGCAGATGCTGCAGAACTCCGAAGGCGATGAGCGTCACAAGCGTATCGAGCAGCACAAGCTCGACGCGATGCTGGCGCTGTGCGAAGAGACGCGCTGCCGGCGCCAGTCGCTGCTGGCCTACTTCGATGAGGTGCTCGAGCAGCCCTGCGGCCATTGCGACAACTGCGTCGACAATGTGCAGACCTGGGATGCCACCGAGCCTGCCCGCCAGGCGCTGTCGGCCGTGTTTCGCACTGGCCAGCGCTATGGGGTCGGCCATCTGGTCGATGTCCTGCTGGGCAAGGACACCGAAAAGGTACGCAATTTCGGTCACGAGAAGCTGTCGGTGTTCGGCGTCGGCAAGGCGCTGGGCGAGCACGAATGGCGGTCGCTGTTCCGTCAGTTGGTTGCTCGCGGCCTGGTGGATATCGACCTCGAGGGTTATGGCGGCCTGCGTCTGTCCGACACCTGCCGGCCATTGCTGCGCGGCGAAGTGAACCTGCAATTGCGCCGCGATCTCAAGCCGCAGACCGTGGCCAAGTCCTCGGGCAGTGGCGGAGGCAGCCCAGCCAGTCAGTTGGTGCGTGCCGAAGAGCGCGAGCTGTGGGAAGCGCTGCGCACACTGCGCCGCAAGCTGGCGGAGGAGCACAGCGTGCCGCCCTATGTCATCTTCCCCGATTCGACGTTGCTCGAGATGCTGCGCAGCCAGCCCACCAGTCTCAGCGACATGGCCCAGGTCAGCGGCGTGGGGGCGCGCAAGCTGGAGCGCTATGGCCAGGCGTTCCTGGAAGTGCTCAACGGCGCCGGCGGCACCGAGGAGGCGCCGAAGGTGGTGCTCGACCTGCGGCACGAACTGGTCAGCCTGGCCCGCGCTGGCATGACCCCGGCGCAGATCGCCGGGCAGTTGAACTGCAGCGAGAAAAACGTCTACAGCCTGTTGGCTGAGGCCATCGGGCGCCAGGAGCTGAGCCTGGAGCAGGCGCTGGACTTGCCAGAAGAATTGATGATGGAGGTGCAGGACGCATTCCTCGACGGGGAGGGTGAACTGCCGCCGGTTTCGGCCATCGCCCCGCAGTTTGGCCAACGCGTACCGGAAGGGGTGCTGTATTGCGTGCGGGCGGCGCTGGCGGCGGAGTTCGAGCTTTGAGGCAGCAGTGCATGCTGCCGCAAGCGTAGAGTGCCGCTGACAACGCCGGATATCCCGGCCATTCCTGACCTTTGTCATTCTTTTTGTCGATTATCGGACCTTTCCCACTCGTCGAGCCTTGCCTGATACTGCGGGGCATGATTAGCTGACTAATAATTAGTTCTATCGATCGAGTTGCTTATGCCCCTGACCGACAACCAACACCGCTTCGGCATGCAGCTGGCCCAGATGTCCCGGGGCTGGCGTGCCGAACTGGACCGCCGCCTGGCCGGGCTGAACCTGTCCCAGGCCCGCTGGCTGGTGCTGTTGCACCTGGCCCGTTTCGACGAGTCGCCGACCCAGCGTGAGCTGGCGCAGAGTGTCGGCGTCGAGGGCCCGACCCTGGCGCGTCTGCTCGACAGCCTGGAAAGTCAGGGGCTGGTACGGCGCCAAGCGGTCATGGAAGATCGGCGCGCCAAGAAAATCCTGCTGTGCCCACCTGCAAAACCGCTCATCGATCAGATCGAAACCATTGCCAATGCCCTGCGCGCCGAACTCTTCACGGGCGTCGATGAGGCGGATCTGGAGGTGTGCATGCGTGTGCACGCGAAAATTCTTGGCAATCTCGAGAAGTCCTGACCCCCGCACCACGCTTGGCGGTACAAGAAAACGGATAGTGGCTCACGCCCTATCCGTTTTTTTATGTCGCGCCTTCGTACGCTCTAGAAGGTGTGTCCCAGATTCAGGTACACCGCCTTCTGGTGCTCGGTGTTGGCGCCATAACTGATGTTCAGCGGCCCAAGCGGCGTGTCCAGCCCGAGGAAGATGCTCGCGGCGTTGATATAGCCACTGTCGAACTCGTTGTCGTTGTTCCAGGCGCGGCCACGCTCCAGCGATCCGCCCAGGTACAGCGGGAAGTCCAGCGGCAGGTAGGCGCGCGGTGTCAGGCGACGGTAGTAGACCACGCGCATCAGGCTGATGTTCTGCCCCGACACCGAGTCCTGGCGAAAGCCCGATAGCTGCCGAGCGCCGCCAAGCACGAAGCTGGAGGTCACCACCTCGGTATCGTCCAGGGTGCGGCCATAGCGGCCGCCGAATACCCAGGTGTTCGGCCCGTAGCTCAACGCCTTGTCGATGTTGAACTGCCACTGTCGGTAGTCGCTGTCCGAGTCCAGCGAGCGGTCGTACTTGCGCAAGGTCAGGCCGATGTCTTCGCCGCTGTGGGGGAAGTACACGTTGTCGAGGGTGTCGAAGGAGTATTTCAGTTCGTAGAAGCCTTCATTGAAGCTGACCTTTGGCAGGTCCTGGTCGCCGATGCGCACTTCAGCTTCACCCCAGGCCTTGCCTACGCCCAGGCGTACTTCCCCGTAGGTGCCGATCTGTCGACCCAGGTTCAGACCAAAGCCGTAGCGTTCCAGGCGGTACTCGGCCACCGGGTCGTTGTCCAGGGTCGCTTCGATGTTCTGCGAGCCGAGCGACAGGTACGGGGCGACGAAGTAGCGCGAGCCGACGTCCAGCGGCTGGTAGAACTCGCTGTAGAGCTCCTGCTGATCGCCGATCTGTGCCCGGGTCAGCCATTCGGCGCCCAGGCGATTGATGCCGTTCATCCGATAGCTGGCACCCAGATTGAAGGCGCTGTCGCCGCGCATGTCATCGGACAGGTTCAGGCCCAGGCGCAGGTAGTCGGTACCGCCGCGTTTACCCCGGGCGTTGATCACCAGCGTGTTCTCCTCGCCCTTGTGCACCACGCGGTACTGCACCCGGTCGAAGTAGTCCAGGCCGTAGAGGGTACCCATATCGGTTTGCAGGCGCTCCAGCTCCAGCGGCTCGCCCAGGGGCTGGCGGATGTAGTAGCGGATCACGTCATCGCTGACCTTTGAATCGTTCTCCACCTTGATCGCCGTGATGATGGGCGTGCGCTGTTGCGCAGAGCGTGCCACGGCCAACTGGCTGTCGCCGCCTGCCTGGCGCAGCACCGCCAGGCGTGCGTCGAGGGCGCGGGTGGCGCGGTAGCCGGCGTCGATCATGTCCTGGGCACGGCCGAAGTCGGTCACGCCAAAGGCTGCCAGTGCTGGCTGTACCAGGATGTCGTCGCGGTGCAGGCTGGCCAGTTGTTCTTCGGAGTTGCGCCGGGTCATCAGGGTGATCGACTGGTTGAGCACGTCCACGACCGTGGCCAGTTGCTTGCGACTGCGCAGCGGGGTGCCGATATCGACGACGATGGCCATGTCCACGCCCATTTCGCGCACCACATCCAGCGGGATGTTGTCGACCATGCCACCGTCCACCAGCAGGCGCCCGTCGAGCTCGACCGGGGCGAACACTGCCGGAATCGACATGCTGGCGCGCACCACCTGAGGCAGGTGACCACGGCGGAACACCACCTTCTCACCGCTGGCGATGTCGGTGGCAACGGCGCGGAACGGGATCGGCAGTTTGTCGAAGTCACGAATGTCAGCGGTGTGGGCCAGCTTGCTTTCCAGCAGCAATGACAGGTTCTGGCCCTGTATCACCCCCAGCGGCAAGCCAAGGCTGCCGTCATCGCGAAAGCTCAGCTTCTGCTTGACCAGGAAATCGCGGTCGTCCTGCTTGCGGCGAAACGGCACATCCTTGCGCGGCGGAGCGTCGGAAAGTGCCTGCTGCCAGTCGAGGGTACGGGCCAGGTGTTCGAGCTCCTCGATGCTGTAGCCGGAGGCATACAGGCCGCCAACCACCGCACCCATGCTGGTCCCGGCGATGGCGTCGATGTGCACGCCCTGTTCTTCCAGGGCCTTGAGCACGCCGATATGCGCAAGGCCGCGGGCAGCACCCCCCGACAGCACCAGGCCGACCTTGGGCCGAGGCGGCTCCACGGCCAGGGCGGTGAACGAGGTGAGCGCCAGCAACAGGCATAACAGCAGATGATGCATCGTGAGTCTCAACGCGATGGGCAAAGACCGCTAGTATAAGCGGCTCACTCACCAGGAACTGTCTCCACATGGCCGATACCAAGCCAGAAGTTGTCATCACGTATTGCACGCAGTGCCAATGGCTGCTGCGTGCTGCCTGGCTGGCTCAGGAGCTGCTCAGCACCTTTGCCGACGATCTTGCGCGAGTGGCCCTGGAGCCGGGCACCGGTGGGGTGTTTCGCATCACCTGCAACGGCGCGCAGATCTGGGAGCGCAAGCTCGATGGTGGCTTCCCCGAGGCCAAGGTGCTCAAGCAGCGGGTGCGTGACCAGATCGACCCGCAGCGAGACCTGGGCCACAACGACCGTTGATCATGCGCCTTCGGCCAGGCGTTCCCTCCTTGGCGGTGGCTCGGCAGACAGGCGGCTGGACAGCACGATGGCAAAGATGATCAGCGCCCCGCCAGCGAGCATGCGCAGGGTAGGCGTCTCGGCGAACACCATCCAGGCCACGGCGATACCGTAGACCGGCTCCATGCCGAACACCACCGAGGCGGTGCGGGCCTTGATCACTGCCAGGCTGGCGACGAACAGGCTGTGCGCTACCCCGGTGCAGAAGATGCCGAGCAGGGCGATCCATAGCCAGTCCATGGGCTTCACCGCGCCGAGCCCCGGCAAGGCGAAGGGCAGGAGGCACACACCGACCACCAGGTTCTGGCACAGCGCAGCCTGTACCGCAGGCACGCGGCCGGAGCCGGCTCGATTGGTCAGCGACAGCAGCGAGAACAGCAGGCCCGAAAGCAAGGCCCAGAGCAGGCCGCCCGTGGCCTCGCTGGCCAGGTTGAACGCCGGGGTGACCAGCACCAGGCCGATGCTTACCAGCAGTACCAGCAGGGCTTCGTTGCGACGGATGCGCTCGCGGAACAGCACGCCTTCGAGGATCACGGTGAACGCTGGAAAGCTGGCAAAGCCGAGGGTGGCGATGGCAACGCCGCCGACCCGCACGGCGATGAAGAAGCTCACCCAGTGCCCGGCCAGCAATATGCCGCCAAGCAGCAGGCGCCCCAGGTCCTGAGCCCTGAGTCGCTGCCAGCCCTTGCGGGCGAGGCCGGCGAACAGGGCCAGGGCGAGCACCGCGAAGAGTGCGCGGCCAAAGACGATGATCGAGGGCGTGGCACTGGCGGCCAGTTTGCCGAAGACGCCGGTGAGGCCGAAGAACAGCGCGCCGATGTGCAGGGCGCCGAGGGCAGTACGGTGGTTCATGGTGAGTCCTTGCTCGAGGTCTTTGCTGGCACTTGCGCGGGTAGACCGTACCCACAGGCTGGCACAGGCACAGTGTAGAGCCCGGGGAAAACAGATTCTGTCGCCATCCTGGCGTCAGTTGTCGCCAGACTCTCGTCGCAGCGCCAGCGGCGTAAGGCCGAACGCCCGCAATATCGCCGCCGAAAATGCACTCTGCGAGCTGTAACCCACCTGTGCGGCGATTTCGCCCATCGGCAGCGAGGTAAGGACGATCAGTTGCCGCGCCTTGAACAAACGCCGCTGGCGGATGTAGTCCATCGGTGTCATGCCGCATTCCTCGATGAAGCGTGCGTGCAGGCGAGCACCTGACAAACCGGCCAGCCTTGCCAGGTCGGCGACTTGCAGAGGGTGTGCGGCATGACGCTCGATATGCGCATCGAAGGCTGCGTAGGGCAGGCGTTTGCTGGGGGTGGTGGGGGCGGCGGCGGTGTTCAGGCTGGCCAGCAGCAGGAGTGCACCTTGGCGGCTGATCAGCGGATCGTCCACCGCGCTCGCTGCGAGCCAGTCCACCAATTGCTGCTGGCGGCCGTCGAGCAGCAGCGCCGCTGGGCGTTCGAGCAGGCGGTGGCTGGCCTCGGCGTGGCCGCCCATCTGTTCGCGCAGCCAGTGTTCGCCTGGAATATCCAGCACCAGGCAGTGGCTGCCCGCGTCGCTGGCGCAGGTGTGGTGAAAACCGGCGGGGACCACGATGAGCCCCTGGCGATCGATGCGCGTGCCTCGGCCCTGTACCTCGAAATCGAGGTGCCCACGCAGGCCGAACACCAGTTGCGGGTGTTCGTGGCTGTGGGCGAGCAACTCGTCGCGGTAATGGCGCAGGGACAGGATCGGACCGACCATGGGAGCATCCTTGGGGCGGGGGAGCAGTGTATCGCAGTGCCGCGCAGGGGGAGCGGTTTTAGCCGCGAAAGGTAAACAATGCGCAATCCGCGCCCGACCACTCGTCACACGACTGCCACCGATCTGTCATGCGCACCTGCCAGTCTCCTGCAAACAGCGCCGGAGGCCGCCCCATGACACATGCCGAACTTGTCCGTCCGTCACGCAAGCAGCGGGTGCGCACCCTGTGGATCTCCGATGTGCACCTGGGCACCCGGGATTGTCAGGCCGAGCACTTGTCGCAGTTTCTCAAGGGCTACCAGGCCGACCGCGTCTACCTGGTCGGCGACATCATCGACGGCTGGAAGCTGCGTAGCGGTATCTATTGGCCGCAAGCCCATACCAATGTGATTCGTCGCCTGTTGACCATGAGCAAGCGCGGTACCGAGGTGATCTACGTCACCGGCAACCACGACGAGTTCCTGCGCCGTTATTCGAAGCTGATCCTGGGCAATATCCAACTGGTCGACGAGGCCGAGCACCTTACCGCCGATGGTCGGCGCCTGCTGGTGGTGCACGGTGACCAGTTCGATGTGATCACCCGCTATCACCGCTGGTTGGCATTTCTGGGCGACCGTGCTTATGAATTCACCCTGGTGCTCAATCGTTGGCTCAACCATTGGCGTGCCCGCTATGGGTATGGCTACTGGTCGTTGTCGGCTTACCTCAAGCACAAGGTCAAGGGTGCGGTGAATTTCATCAGCGACTTCGAGGATGCGATTGCCCATGAGTGTACACGCCGCGGGTTCCAGGGCGTGGTGTGTGGGCATATTCACCACGCCGAGATCCGCAAGGTGGGCGAGGTCGAGTACCTCAACTGCGGTGACTGGGTCGAATCGTGCACGGCGTTGATCGAGCACTGGGACGGCCACATCGAGCTGTACCGTCTGGCCGATGCCCAGGCGCGGGAGACCGAGCGCGTTGCGGCTTTGCGCGAGCCAGCGTAATGCGGCGCGGCCGCAGGCCTCTCAAAGACTGATCTTGCCTCGCAGGATATCGCGGAACATCGCGAAATCACCAATCAGGCTATACAGCGGATACGTGAAGGTGGCCGGTCGGTTCTTCTCGAAAAAGAAGTGTCCGACCCAGGCGAAGCCGTACCCGGCAAACGGTATGGCCAGCAATAGCAGCCAGTTGCCGCTGCCAATGGTGTAGGCCAGCAGGGCGATGACCAGGCTGGTGCCGACGAAGTGCAGGCGTCGGCAGGTGGGGTTGGCGTGTTCGCCAAGGTAGTAGGGGTAGAATTCGGCAAAACTGCGAAACTGCGCTGTGCTGTTCATGGGCTGTGTTCCCGCAGGTGCGTTTTTGTTCAGGATACACGGCGTGGAGCCTGTTTCGAGTCTAGAGTCACTGGGAGTGGCTACCAGTGACAATTGGCGCCAATTGAATATCCTTTCGATTCACCGCTGGAGCGGTCAGCACAAGAAGCCTGTCATGAGTGAAAGAACCACGTCAGCCAGCTGGGCATCAGGGATCGTCAAGGCGCTCGAGCTGGAAGGGCTCGACTGTCGTGCCATGTTCAAGCAACTCGGGTTGGACTTCGCCGCCCTCGATGATCCGGATGCGCGCTTCCCTCAGGACGCCATGACCCGCCTCTGGCAGTTGGCGGTGGAGCTGTCGGGAAACGAGGCCATTGGCCTGAACATGGCGCGAGTGGTGCGGCCGGCGTCCTTCCACGTGGTCGGCTATGCGCTGATGTCCAGCCGTACGCTGGCCGAAGGTTTCGAGCGGCTGGTGCGTTATCAGCGGATCATCGCCGAAAGCTCCGACCTGAGTTTTCGTCTCGGGCCTGAGGGCTATTCGCTGATTCTTACCGTTCACGGTGATCACCTGCCGCCGACCCGGCACAGCTCGGAAGCCTCGCTGGCCTGCGCACTGTCGCTGTGCAGTTGGCTCAGTGGTCGTCCGGTACAGCCGCGCCGGGTGATGATCCAGGGGCCTCAACCCAGGAATGTCGAGCCTTATCGGGTCGCGTTCCGCGCGCCACTGGTGTTTGGGGCGCCCCACGATGCGCTGGTGCTCGAGCGAGCCGACATGGAAGCGCCGTTGCCCACCGCCAACGAAGCGATGGCAATTCTCCATGACCGTTTTGCGGGCGAATACCTGGCGCGCTTCTCGGAAAGTCGCGTCACCCATCGGGTGCGCCAGACCCTGTGCCGTATCCTGCCCCAGGGCGAACCCAAGCGCGAAACCGTGGCCCAGGCCTTGCACCTGTCCCAGCGCACGCTGCAGCGGCGCTTGCAGGAGGAAGGCACCAGTTTCCAGACCCTGCTGGACGACACCCGGCGCGAGCTCGCCGAGCAATACCTGGCGCAGCCAGGCATGACCCTGCTGGAAACCGCTTATCTGCTGGGTTTTGCCGATCCGAGCAATTTCTACCGGGCCTTCCGCCGCTGGTTCGACGTCACGCCCAGCGAGTACCGCGCGCGCCTGGAGGCGTCAGTGGTCAGTGACGCCAGAACGCAGGCATGCACAACACCAGCACCGTGATGATCTCCAGGCGGCCGAGCAGCATGCCGCCAGCGAGAATCCACTTGGCGGCATCCGGCAGGCTGGCGAAGTTGCCGGCCGGGCCGATCACCTCGCCCAGGCCTGGCCCCACGCCGGAAACGGTACTGGCCGCGCCGGTCAGGGCGGTCATCCAGTCCACGCCCAGCAGCGACAGCAACAGGGCGATGACGCAGATGGTCACGGCGAAGAAGAACGAGAAGGTCAGGATCGAGCGCACGATTTCTTCGTCGAGGCGGTGACCATTGTATTTCTGCTTGATCACTGCGCGCGGGTGGATCAGCTGGTTGAGGCTGGCCTTGAGCAGGATGTAAGCGACCTGGAAGCGGAAAATCTTGATGCCACCGGCGGTCGAGCCGGAGCAGCCGCCGATGAAGCCCAGGTAGAAGAACAGCATCAGCGAGAAGTTGCCCCACAGGCTGTAGTCGCCCAGGGCGAATCCGGTGGTGGTGACCACCGAGGTGACGTTCAGTGCCACGTGGCGGAAGGCGTCGAGCCAGTGCAGGTCGGTGGTGGCCCAATACCAGGTGCCGAGCACGACCCAGGTGGCGACCAGCAACCCGAGCAGCCCCTGTACCTGCTGGTCGCGGATCAGCGCCCGGCGATTGCCGCGCCGGGTGGCCACGTAAAGGGTGAAGGGCACGCTGCCAAGGATCATCACCACCACCGCGACCCAGTGCACCGCAGGAATGTCCCACTTGGCCAGCGACAGGTCGGAGGTGGAGAAACCGCCGGTGGAAATCGCCGACATGGCGTGGTTGATCGCGTCGAAGGGGCTCATCCCCGCCCACCAGAACGCCAGGCTGCCGAGTACGGTGATGCCGACGTACACCGCGACGATGAACTTGGCGACCATATGCGAGCGCGGCATGACCTTTTCCGAACGGTCCGAGGACTCGGTCTGGAACAGGCGCATGCCACCGATGCGCAGCAACGGCAGGATCGCCACCGCCATGCCGATGAAGCCGATACCGCCGAGCCAGTGCAGCATCGAGCGCCACATGAGGATGCCCGGCGACATGTTGTCCAGGCCGCTGAGCACCGTCGAGCCGGTGGCGGTGATGCCGGACATGCTTTCGAAGAAGGCGTCGGTGTAGCTGATGTGCTGGGTCAGCAGGAAGGGCAGGGCGGCGAACACGCAGACCACCAGCCAGCTGCTGACGGTCAGCAGGTACATGTCGCGGGGGCGCAGGTGCACGTGTTCCGGGCGGCCCGGCAGGACCATCGCCAGGCCTGCGATGAAGGTGATCAGACTCGACCAGAGGAACGACGGCATGTCGCCGGTGCGCTCGAAGATCAGCAGGGTCGCCATGGGCACGACCATGCTCACCGCCAGGGTGATCAGGAAGATGCCGATGATGAAACCAATGATCCTTAAGGTCGGCAACGCCATGTGATCTGCTCTGACTCGAAACGGAAAGGGCGCCATTCTACCTGTGGGTCGCGGGATGTAAACGTGTGCCCGGCGGTGGGGGTACGGACTTTTGATCGCGATCGCCGGCAAGTCGACTCCACATGTACGCGAGGTCCTTTAGAATGGCGGCACATTTCTTCTGCCAGGAGGGTAGCCGATGGAGGCTCTCGACGCATTGCTCAACCGTGTTTCCGTGCCACGCCTGACCGAACCGGCGCCCAATGCCGCGCAACGCGAGGGGTTGTTCCAGGCGGCGTTGCGTGCGCCGGACCACGGCCAGCTGCGCCCGTGGCGTTTTCTGACCATCGAAGGGCAGGGGCGCGAAAAGCTCGGCGAGCTGTTCGCCGAAGCCGTGCAGGCCAAAGGCGATGCCAGCCAGGCGGCACTGGACAAGGCCCGGGCCATGCCGCTGCGCGCGCCCTTGCTGATCGTGGTCATTGCCCGTCTGCAGGATCACTTCAAGGTGCCGAAGTCGGAGCAGCGCCTGGCGGCAGGCTGCGCTGCCCACGGCATTCTGATCGCTGCACATGCCCAGGGGATCGGCGCGGTGTGGCGCACCGGCGACATGGCGTTCGATGCCCATGTGAACAAAGGCCTGGGCCTGGCCGAGAACGAAGAACTGATCGGTTACTTGTACCTGGGCACGCCGATCAATGAACCGCGTACCCCGCCAGTGCTGGAGACGGCCGAGTTCGTCAGCGCCTGGGGCGAGTGATCGGAGGGGGTGTTGGGCTGCTGCGCAGCCCAGTCGCGTGGCACATCGGCTCTTGCACGCTCAAGCCGTTGCCTGGGCCACCGGCAGCTCCAGCCGCGCGACAAAGCCCCCCTGCGGATGATTCTCCAGCACCAGCGTCCCGCCATGTCGCTCGGCCGCGCGCCGGGCGATCGCCAGGCCAAGCCCGTGGCCCGGCGCGTCCTGCCCCGGCGCGCGGAAGAACGGCTCACCCAGCTGCGCAAGGTGTTCTGGCGCCACACCGGGGCCGTGGTCGCGCACGCTCAGCAGCAGGTGTTCCTGCTCGCGGCTGGCGCGAATCTCGATGGGCTGCCCTGCCGGGCTGAAGCGCAGCGCATTGCGCACCAGGTTGTCTACCGCCCGCTCCAGCAAGGTTGGCCAGCCCTGCAGGGTCAGCCCTGGCTCGGCCTCCAGGCGTACTTCCTGTTCCGGCACGCTGAGCTGGGCATCCTTGCGCACGCTGCCGAGCAATGCGTTGAGGTCGACGGGCTCGGCATGTGCCTGCTCGGCATCGACCCTGGCGAGCACCAGAATTTCGCTGATCAGGTCTTCCAGCCGGTCGCACTCGCGGGTCAGGCGCGGCCAGAGGGCCTGGCGCTGTTCGGGCTCGGCGCGTTCGGCCAGGGCCAGGGCGATGCGCAGGCGCGCCAGCGGCGAGCGCAGTTCGTGGGAGACGTCACGGAGCAATTGGCGCTGGCTGCCGATCAGACTTTGCAGGCGGGCGCCCATCTTGTTGAAGTCGTTGGCCAGGACGCCGAACTCGTCGCGGCGTACCGCCAGTCGCGCCAGGCTGTTCTGCTGGTAGCTGGTCTGGCCCAGGTCGTGCACCGCACCGCGCAGGCGGCTGAGAGGGCGGGTGATCGAGAGGGTCACCAGCAAGCTGAACAAGGTCAGCACCACCAGGGCGATTCCCAGGGCGCTGAGCGGCCAGATCAGGCTTTCACGGTGCCAGGCCATCAGCTCCGGGTGGGGAATGCGGTAGATCAGCAGGTAGGTTTCGCCCGTGGCAGGGCTGGTGTACTCCTCGGTGAGGCGGCGCCAGGGCAGGCGCCGCTCGTCGTTGTGCTGGCGTCGCTCGAAATCTTCGGCGCGACGCGGGAAGGTTCCGGGTACCACGGCATCGCCGCTGTCGTCGAGCACCTGGACGTCGATCTTGTAGCGCTGCTTGCGTCGTTCCAGAAAGCGCTGCGATGCCTCCAGGCCTTCCTGTTCATAGTGCTGTACCCAGCGGCTGGCCAGGGTGTTCAGGCCCGGGTGGCGGCTGAGAATCCAGGCGTCCTGGTTGAGCATGTGGCCAAGCAGGATCGACAGGCCCGCAACCAGGGCGATGGCCAGCCAGAAACTGGCCAGGATGCGCCAGAACAATGAACGCAAGACGAGTACCTCCCACACACGAGAAAGGCCCGGCCCGCATTGACGCGAGCCGGGCACCGGTCGGACAGCTTACTGGGCCTTGGCGGCTTTTTCAGCTTTCCAGGCCTGGAACTGCTGCCATTCAGCCTTGTCTGCCGCGCGTTTGCTCTGCAGTTCGTCGAACTGCTTCTGTTGCTCTGGCTTGAGCAGGGCGCGGATCTGGCTCTGGGTCTTGTCGTGACCGGCCTTGATCTCGTCCTGCATGGCTTTCTGGTCCGCCGCCGGCAGCTTGGCCAGGTAGCGTTCGGTGACGTCGCGGCGCTGCTTCATCTGCTCGCCCATCAACTTGCCGATCTGCTGGCGCTGGTCACGGGTCAGGTCGAGCTGCGCGAAAGGCGCATCACCGCGGTGATGCGGGCCGTCACCGCGTGGGCCGCCGTCTGGCATGGCCATGGCTACGGTCGGCAGGGCTGCGGCGAACATCAGGGCGATAAGGGTCTTGCGCATGGTGTTTCTCCTTTCTGAGGCCGGTGGTTACCGGATGAGCCCAGTCTAGGGAGATCAAGGTCAAGGGCGGTCAGGGCAGGGTAAAGGCTGGGTAAAGACGGTCATGGCGCTACACTGTGAGCCGACTTGCCGTGGAGCCGTTGCCGTGACCTTCAGCCTTTCCCTCAAGCAGGCCCGACGCCTGGCCCTGTCTGCGCAGGGCTTCGGTAAGCCCCAGGCCGCGACGCCGGCTGCGCTCAAGCGCATGCTGCAGCGCCTGGGCGTGGTGCAGATCGATTCGGTCAATGCGCTGGTGCGCTCGCACTACCTGCCGCTGTTCTCTCGCCTGGGGGACTACCCGACCGAGTCGCTCGACCAGTTGGCCTGGGGCCGTGGGCGTCAGCGCCAGTTGTTCGAGTATTGGGGGCATGAGGCATCCTTGCTGCCGCTGTCGCTCTATCCGCTGATGCGTTGGCGCATGGCGCGCGCGCAACAGGGCGAGGGTATCTACCGGCAGTTGGCGCAGTTCGGCCGCGAGCGTCAGGATGTCATTGCCCGCGTGCTGGCTGCGGTGCGCGACCAGGGCGCCCTGGGCGCCGGGAGCCTGTCGACCCGGCAAGAGCGCGCCGGCCCATGGTGGGACTGGAGCGAGGAGAAGCATGCCCTGGAGTGGCTGTTCGCGGCCGGGCGGGTCACCGTCGCCGGGCGCCGCGGGTTCGAGCGCCTGTACGACCTGCCGGAGCGCGTGCTGCCAGCGGCGATCCTCGATCAGCCCGAGCTATCCGACAGCGAAGCCCAGCAGGGACTGTTGCTGCAAGCCGCCACGGCCTTGGGCGTGGCGACCGAGCAGGACCTGCGCGACTATTTCAGGCTCACGCCTGCGCAGGCGCGGGCCGCCCTGGCGCAACTGCTCGCCGAGGATCGCCTGCAACACTGCACGGTGCAGGGCTGGAAGCAGCCGGCGTACTGTGCTGGCACGCCGCGCATTCCCCGGCGTGTGGAGGCCAGTGCCTTGCTTTCGCCGTTCGATTCGTTGGTCTGGGAGCGCGCCCGTACCGAGCGGCTGTTCGACTTTCGCTACCGTTTGGAGATCTACACCCCGGCGCACAAGCGGGTTTATGGCTACTACGTGTTGCCGTTCCTGCACGACGGCCGTATCGCCGCGCGCCTGGACCTGCGTGCAGAGCGAGCACGCGGTGAGCTGGCGGTACATGCCGTGCATGAGGAAGCTCAGGGGCTGGATGAGGAGGGCTTCCAGGCCCTGGCCCGCAGCCTGGAACGGCTGGCGGGCTGGCTGGGCCTGGAGCGGGTGCGCCTGGATTGCGCGCGCGAGTCGGCAGGGCCGTTGCGTCAGGCCCTCAGCGACGCACCTGCTTGAGGGTTTCGGCGATCAGGAATGCCAGTTCCAGTGATTGATCGGCGTTCATCCGTGGGTCGCAATGGGTGTGGTAGCGGTCCGACAGGCCATCTTCGGTGATCGGCCGGGCGCCGCCGATGCATTCGGTGACATTCTGCCCGGTCATCTCGATGTGGATACCCCCGGCGTGGCTGCCTTCGGCCTGGTGCACCTGGAAGAACTGCCGCACTTCGTCGAGGATCTGCGCGAAATCGCGGGTCTTGTAGCCACTGCTGGCCTTGATGGTGTTGCCGTGCATCGGGTCGGAGCTCCACAGCACCTGGCGCCCCTCGCGCTCGACGGCGCGGATCAGCCCGGGCAGGTGATCGCCGACCTTGTTCGCCCCCATGCGCACGATCAGGTTCAGGCGGCCGGGGTCGTTGTCCGGGTTGAGCACGTCGATCAGGCGGATCAGATCTTCGGTGTTCATGCTTGGACCGACCTTGACCCCGATCGGGTTGTGCACGCCCCGCAGGAACTCCACGTGGGCACCGTCGAGCTGGCGGGTGCGGTCGCCGATCCACAGCATGTGCGCCGAGCAGTCGTAGTAGTCCCCCGTCAGGCTGTCGCGGCGTACGAAGGCTTCCTCGTAGTTGAGCAGCAGCGCCTCGTGGGCGGTGAAGAAGCTGGTCTCGCGCAGTTGCGGTGCGCTGTCCAGGCCACAGGCACGCATGAAGGCCAGGGTCTCGTCGATGCGATCAGCAAGCTGATGGTATTTGTCGGCCAGCGCCGAGTTGGCGATGAAATCCAGGTTCCACTTGTGCACCTGGTGCAGGTCGGCGAAGCCGCCTTGGGCGAAGGCGCGCAGCAGGTTGAGGCTGGCGGTGGCCTGGTGGTACGCCTGCAGCAGGCGCTCAGGGTCGGGGACGCGGCTGGCGGCGTCGAAGCCGATACCATTGACGATGTCGCCGCGGTAGGCGGGCAGGGTGACCTGGCCGATGGTTTCGTCGTTGGCCGAGCGCGGTTTGGCGAACTGCCCGGCCATGCGCCCGACCTTCACCACCGGACAGCCAGCGGCGAAGGTCATGACGATGGCCATCTGCAGCAGCACCTTGAAGGTGTCGCGGATCTTCGCGGCGGAGAACTCGGCGAAACTCTCGGCGCAGTCGCCACCTTGCAGCAGGAAGGCGCGGCCCTGGGTGACCTCGGCGAACTGGCGGCGCAACTCGCGGGCTTCGCCGGCGAACACCAGCGGCGGGTAGCTGGCCAGGGTCTGCTCGACCTTGAGCAGGTGAGTGGCGTCGGGGTAGGTCGGTTGTTGCTGGATCGGCAGGGCGCGCCAGCTGTCGGGGGTCCAGGGTCGGTTCATCACGGGCTCGATGTGGTCGGTTCAGGCGTACCTGCCATGTTAACAGTTGGCAGCGCGCTTGTTGCACCGCAGGCATTGGCGGACAATGCCGGTTTTTGTGTGTGCAGGTGGCAGGCGATGGCGACGGAGCGGGAAGAACGGCTGCTGGCCCGGGTGGAAGATGCCTACGGGGTCATCAGTGTGTACGAGGTCGAGGATTATCGCTTCCTCGAATTCGGTGACGCCATCGAGCAGAGCTGTACCTTCACCGCCGACCCCAGTTGGCTGGAGTACGACTACACGCGTGCGATGCTGGTCGGTGCACTCTGCCATCCGCAGCCGGAGAGCGCACTGTTCCTGGGGCTGGGGGCCGGTACCCTGACCCAGGCCTGCCTGAAGTTCCTGCCGCTGGAGGATGTCGAGGCCATCGAGCTGCGCCCGGACGTGCCGCGTCTGGCCATGGAATACATGGGGCTCGATGATGATCCGCGCTTGTACGTGCGCGTTGGCGATGCCCTGGAACTGCTGCCCACGGCTGAAAAGGCCGACCTGATCTTCGTCGATCTCTATACCGATCATGGCCCGGGCGTAGGCCATCTGGCCTGGGGCTTTCTGGAACAGTGCCAACAGCAGCTCAATCCGGGAGGCTGGCTGGTGATCAACCAGTGGGCGGGCGACGATGGTCGGCCGTTGGGGGCGGCCTTGTTGCGTGGGTTGTATCACCGGCATTACTGGGAGCTGCCGGTGAAGGAGGGCAACGTGATCCTGCTGGTGCCGGCGGATCTGGAGCAGGTGCTGGATCTGGAGGGGTTGCGGGCACGGGCCGGTGCGTTGGCGGCAAGGCTTGGGTATTCGCTGGAGTACCTGATCAGGGAAGTGCGGCCGGCGAGCTGATCCGGCGTGGGTGGTGCCTTCATTCGCGGGCAAGCCCGCTCCCACAGGGTCGGCGCCACGCTCAAGGGGCAGCGCTGCCCCTGTGGGAGCGGGCTTGCCCGCGAAGCAGTCGCCGCCAATCGTGAAAAAACGTTTCAGTTTTCGACTAAATGGTGGCCCTATAATGGCCACTATTTGTGAAAAAGTTCTCACAGATCAACGCGAATTCGTATATAGTACGCGCCGGTCTTTTAGCGGACCTCAAAATCAGGTGGTGCAAACCCTCCGAGTCCAGCTTCGGCTGCACGTCCGCTAGGCGGACCTTTCCCACGTAATTCTTTTTCAATCGTTTTCGCAAATCCCCGCCGCCAAAGCTGCCTGGGTGACCTCCGGGTCTTTCAAGGCATGTGCAGCTTTGGAGCATGGGTCTTTGCGGATGCACATAGAGGCAGACCCATGACCCAGGAAACCGGCGGATTCGCCGCTCTCGATCTTCATCCGAACATCGTTGCCGCCGTTCTGGCCACCGGCTATGAAGAGCCGTCGGCCATCCAGCAACAGTCGATCCCGATCATCCTCGCCGGTCATGACATGATCGGCCAGGCGCAGACTGGCACCGGCAAGACCGCTGCCTTCGCCCTGCCGATCCTCAACAAGATCGACGTGAGCAAGCGCGAACCGCAAGCCCTGATCCTGGCGCCAACCCGTGAGTTGGCGCTGCAAGTAGCCACCGCTTTCGAAACCTACGCCAAGCAGATGCCGGGCGTTAACGTGGTGGCTGTGTACGGTGGTGCCCCGATGGGCCCACAACTGCGTGCCATCCGTAACGGTGCGCAGATCGTCGTCGCCACGCCTGGCCGTCTGTGCGACCACCTGCGTCGTGACGAGAAGGTGCTGTCCACCGTTCAGTACCTGGTACTCGACGAAGCCGACGAAATGCTCAAGCTGGGCTTCATGGACGACCTCGAAGTGATCTTCGACGCCATCCCTGCCACCCGCCAGACCGTGCTGTTCTCCGCGACCCTGCCGTCGTCGATCCGTTCGATCGCCGAGCGTCACCTGCGCGAGCCCAAGCACGTCAAGATCCAGAGCAAGACCCAGACCGTCACCGCGATCGAGCAGGCCCACCTGATGGTCCACGCCGACCAGAAGATCCCGGCTGTGCTGCGTCTGCTGGAAGTCGAGGAATTCGACGCGCTGATCGCCTTCGTGCGTACCAAGCAAGCCACCCTGGACCTGGCCGCCGCGCTGGAAGCCAAGGGCTACAAAGCTGCCGCGCTGAACGGCGATATCGCTCAGAACCAGCGTGAGCGCGTCATCGACTCGCTCAAGGACGGTCGCCTGGACATCGTCGTCGCTACCGACGTCGCTGCCCGTGGCCTGGACGTACCGCGCATCACCCATGTGTTCAACGTGGACATGCCATACGATCCGGAATCCTACGTGCACCGTATCGGCCGTACCGGTCGTGCTGGTCGCGATGGCCGCGCACTGCTGCTGGTGACGCCGCGTGAGCGTCGCATGCTGCAGGTGATCGAGCGTGTGACCGGGCAGAAGGTTGCCGAGGCTCGTCTGCCTGGCCCACAGGCCGTGCTGGATGCGCGCATCAAGAAGCTGACCGCAAGCCTCGCACCGCTGGTGGCTGAAGCTGAGGCCACCCATGGTGAGCTGTTCGACCGCCTGACCGCCGACCTGGGCTGCTCGGCTCGCGCGCTGTCTGCCGCGTTGCTGCGCAAGGCCACCAATGGCCAGCCGCTGGACCTGGCTGCCGTCGAGCGCGAGCAACCGCTGGTGCCGAACTACACGCCGCGTGAGCGCACCGGCGAGCGCAGTGATCGTGGTGAGCGCAGCGAGCGCGGTGACCGCGAGCGTCGCGCGCCGATGCCGCTGGCCGAAGGCCGCGTGCGTTGCCGTACCGCCCTGGGTGCCCGTGATGGTATCGCCGCCAAGAACCTGTTGGGTGCGATCCTCAATGAAGGCGGCCTGGCCCGTGACGCTATCGGTCGCATCCAGGTGCGCGACAGCTTCAGCCTGGTCGAGCTGCCGGAAGAGGGCCTGGAGCGTCTGCTGTCCAAGCTCAAGGACACCCGCGTGGCCGGTAAGCAACTGAAGCTGCGCCGCTATCGCGAGGACTGAGTCCTGCAGCAATGAAAAATCCCCGGCTTGCCGGGGATTTTTTTGCCTGCCGATTGAGGTGTTTGGAATCAGTCGAACCTGTAGATATCCATTCCCAGTGCTCCCATCGTGAAGCCCTGGTGCACGATCCCGAACCTGTCGCCTGCGCCCATGGCAAAGAACAAGGGCAGCAGGTGCTCATCGCTCGGGTGGTTGCGCACCGCGTAAGGTGCCCGCTGCCGATAGTCTTCCAGCGTGGCCGTATCCTCTGCCTTCAATTGCTCGACCACCCAGTCGCGGAACGCGCGTGCCCAGGGCTCGATGGCGTCTGGCCCGGCATGCCAGTCCAGTTCGCCCAGGTTGTGGGTAATGCTGCCGGAGCCGACCAGCAGTATGCCCTGGGCGCGCAAGCCGGCCAGGGCCTTGCCAACCTGCAACTGCAGGGCCGGGCCCTGGCGGCTGGGCAGCGAAACCTGGATTACCGGGATGCCAGCATCCGGGTACATGAGCGACAGCGGCACCCAGGTGCCGTGGTCGAAGGGGCGTTGTACATCAAGCTGAGCGGGCAGTCCGGCGTCACCGAGCAAGCCTGCCACCTGGCGCGCCAGCTCGGGGGCGCCAGGGGCCGGATACTGCACGGCGTACAGCGCAGCAGGGAAGCCGCCGAAGTCGTGCCAAGTCTGGGGCTGGGCGCCACTCATCACCGACAGTCCCTGGCTCTCCCAGTGCGCGGAAACCACCACGATCGCCTTCGGCCGCGGCAGGCCTGCCGCCAGGCGGGCCAGTGCCGGTCCACTGGCGCCGGGTTGCAGGGCGAGCATGGGCGAACCATGGGAAATGAACAGGCTAGGCAGCATGGCGGGGTCCTGAGCGGTTAAGATGCCGCCATCTTCGATCAGTTACCGATCGACATCCAATATAAGTTTTGCAAGTTATCTATCGAAAAAATCGGAGGAGTCATGGAGCCAGCGTTCTGGCACAAGCGGTGGGCGGACAACCAGATCGGCTTTCACCAGTCGCAGGTGAACCCGTACCTGCAGGCACACTGGCCCATGCTGGCCCCCGGCAACCAGGTGCTGGTGCCCTTGTGCGGCAAGAGCCTGGACGTCGCCTGGTTGGCGGGGCAGGGGTATCGCGTCCTAGGGGTGGAAGTGTCGCAACGTGCGGTGGCGGATTTCTTCCGGGAGCACAGCCTTGAGGCCGAGGTGTCTCGCCATGGCGCCTTCGAGATTTGGCGCAGCGGCCTGGTGGAGCTGTGGTGTGGTGACTTCTTCGCCTTGCAAGCGGAAGATCTGGCACAGTGCGCGGGGCTCTATGACCGCGCTGCGGTGATTGCACTACCGCAGGCGCTGCGTACCCATTACTTTGAGTTGCTTTCTGCCTGCCTGCCGGCTGCTTGCCAGGGGCTGATGGTCACCTTGGACTACGATCAGTCGCGTCTGGATGGGCCGCCGTTCTCGGTGCCGGATGACGAAGTCCGGCGCGGACTTGCTGGATGGCAAGTAGCCGAGCTGGAGGCCCCGGACATTATCGAGGACAGCCCCAAGTTCCAGAAGGCGGGAGTCGGCAGCCTGGTGGAGCGGGTCTATCGGTTGCAGCGTTGATCGGCCTTCTGGCCAGAATACGAGCAAAGAAAAGGGCGACCTGAGTCGCCCTTTCCATTTACCGCGTTGAATCAACCGCGACGACGCAGTGCATCGATACGGTCTTCCAGCGGCGGGTGGCTCATCAGCAGGCCGGCGAGGCCCTGCTTGAGGCCGCCGTTGATGCCGAAGGCCTTCAACGTATCTGGCATGTGCACCGGCATACCTTGTTCCGAGCGCAGGCGCTGCAGGGCAGCGATCATCGCGCCAGTGCCTGCCAGGCGAGCCCCGGCTTCGTCGGCGCGGTACTCGCGGCGACGCGAGAACCACATGACGATGATGCTGGCCAAAATGCCCAGGATCAGCTCGGCGACGATGGTCGCGACGTAATAGGCGATGCCCTGGCCTTCTTCGTTCTTGAAGATCACCTTGTCGACGAAGTTGCCGATGATACGTGCGAAGAACATCACGAAGGTGTTCACCACGCCCTGGACCAGTGCCAGGGTGACCATGTCGCCGTTGGCGACGTGGCCGATCTCATGGGCCAGTACCGCACGTACTTCGTCCCGCGAGAAGCGCTCGAGCAGGCCCTGCGAAACGGCGACCAGTGCGTCGTTGCGGTTCCAGCCTGTGGCGAAGGCGTTCGCCTCGTAGGCGGGGAACACGCCCACTTCCGGCATCTTGATGCCCGCCTCGCGGGACAGCTCCTCGACCGTCTGCAGCAGCCACTGTTCGTGGTGGGTGCGCGGCTGGGTGATGATCTGGGTACCGGTGGTCATCTTCGCCATCCACTTGGAGATGAACAGCGAAACCAGCGAGCCAGCAAACCCGAACACGGCGCAGAAGACCAGCAGGCGGCCCAGGTCCAGGTCGACGCCGTTGGCCGCCATGAACCCGTTGAAACCGAACAGGCTGAGGGTAATGCTTGCAACCAGCACCACCGCAAGGTTGGTGGCTACAAACAACAGAATGCGCATCATGGTTGTTACGTTCTCCTGACGGATGAAAATGTCGCTCTACTGCGGGGTATATAAGGTGGCGGCCGAGGCGATTCAACTGGCCGACTATTTCAAACTGTGTACCGCGAAGTATGACAGAGCCGCGGCGAGTCGCCGGGAGATAGACCGTTGCAGGATGTAAGAATTCATCCGTGGGGCGGAGGGCGTCGTGCCAACACGGCCGGTTGGCACGACAAGGCCTTGATCGCTTACTGCGAGTAGGTGCGCAGGAAGTTGCCGATGCGGCCGATGGCTTGCTCCAGGTCATCCACTCGCGGCAGGGTGACGACGCGGAAGTGGTCCGGCCACGGCCAGTTGAAGGCGGTGCCCTGGACGATCAGCAGTTTCTCTGACAGCAGCAGGTCGAGGACGAACTTCTCGTCGTTGTGGATCGGGCAGACCTTCGGGTCGATTTTCGGGAAGGCGTACAAGGCGCCCATTGGCTTGACACAGCTGACGCCGGGGATGGCGTTGAGCAACTCGTAGGTGCGGTTGCGCTGTTCGAGCAGGCGGCCCGGCGGCAATACCAGGTCGTTGATGCTCTGGTAGCCACCCAGGGCGGTCTGGATGGCGTGCTGCGCCGGCACGTTGGCGCACAGGCGCATGTTGGCCAGCATGTCGATGCCCTCGATATAGCTCTGCGCGTGGTGCTTGGGCCCGGAGATGATCAGCCAGCCGGAGCGGAAGCCTGCGACCCGATAGGACTTCGACAGGCCGTTGAAGGTCAGGCACAGCACGTCCGGGGCGAGCGAGGCGGTGCTGATGTGCACGGCTTCGTCGTAGAGGATCTTGTCGTAGATCTCGTCGGAGAACACCACCAGGTTGTGCTGGCGGGCCAGTTCCAGCATGCCGAGCAGCAGCTCCCTGGAGTACACCGCGCCGGTCGGGTTGTTCGGGTTGATGATCACCAGCGCCTTGGTGTTCGGGGTGATCTTGGCCTTGATATCGTCAAGGTCGGGGAACCAGTCGGCCTGCTCGTCGCACAGGTAGTGCACGGGTTTGCCGCCGGCCAGGCTCACCGCTGCGGTCCACAGTGGGTAGTCGGGGGCTGGGATCAGCACCTCGTCATTGTTGTTGAGCAGCGCCTGCATCGACATCACGATCAGCTCGGACACACCGTTGCCCAGGTAGATGTCCTCGATGCCGACGCCTTCGATCTGCTTCTGCTGGCAGTACTGCATCACCGCCTTGCGCGCGCTGAACAGGCCTTTGGAGTCGCTGTAGCCCTGGGCGGTCGGCAGGTTGCGGATCACGTCCTGGAGGATTTCGTCCGGCGCCTCGAAACCAAAGGGCGCCGGGTTGCCGATGTTCAGCTTGAGGATGCGCTGGCCTTCCTCTTCCAGACGCTTGGCGTGCTTGAGCACCGGACCGCGAATGTCGTAGCAGACATTGGCGAGCTTGTTCGATTTGCTGAACTGCATGATGTGATCCCGAATGGATAAGTCGCGGGGCGCGGTCGTCAAAAGGTTTGAAAAGGACGGGGCGCGGGTGCCAGACTGATCGTCTGCACACAAGCCAACTAATATACGTGCCACCCGCGCCAGGGAAAAGACGGCGCAGGGTGAAATTCAGCCTGCCGAGGTCCATCCATGCAAAAGATCGACAAAACACTTGAAGAATGGCGCGAGATGCTCGACCCCGCTCAATACCAGGTATGCCGCCTGAAGGGGACCGAACGACCGTTCACAGGCAAATACAACAGCGAAAAGCGCGCCGGCATCTATAACTGCATCTGCTGTGGCCTGCCGTTGTTCGATTCGCAGACCAAGTTCGACTCCGGTTGCGGCTGGCCGAGCTTCTACGCGCCGATCGAGGAAAGCGCGATGATCGAGATCCGCGACACCTCCCACGGCATGATCCGTACCGAGGTCACCTGCGCCCAGTGCGACGCGCACC
This sequence comes from Pseudomonas machongensis, assembly GCF_034961125.1. Taxonomy (NCBI): domain Bacteria; kingdom Pseudomonadati; phylum Pseudomonadota; class Gammaproteobacteria; order Pseudomonadales; family Pseudomonadaceae; genus Pseudomonas; species Pseudomonas machongensis. Next base: position 88,761 of record NZ_JAYFUI010000188.1, read on the forward strand.
TGGGCCACGTGTTCCCGGACGGCCCGCCACCGACAGGGCTGCGCTACTGCATCAACTCGGTATGCCTGGATTTCAAACCGCAAGCGTGAAGGGAGATCGACATGGCCGATGCGTTGCTGGACATTCCCTGCGTCACCCTCAAGGGGGAGCAGAAAAAACTCGGCGACTTCGCCGGCAAGGCGCTGCTGGTGGTCAATACCGCCAGTCAGTGCGGTTTCACACCGCAGTACAAGGGGCTTGAGAAGCTGTGGCAGGACCATGCCGCGCAGGGCCTCGTCGTACTGGGCTTTCCGTGTAACCAGTTCGGCAAGCAGGAACCGGGCGATGCGTTGGAAATCTCGCAGTTCTGTGAACTCAACTTTGGCGTGAGCTTCCCGCTGTTTCGCAAGATCGAGGTGAACGGCCCGGGCGCCCACCCGCTGTTCGCCGAGCTGAAGAAGCGTGCGCCCGGCCTGCTGGGGACGCAGAAGATCAAGTGGAACTTCACCAAGTTCCTGGTCGACCCGTCCAGTGGCAAGGTCACGCGCTACGCACCGACCACCAAGCCACAGGCGCTGGAAGCCGATATCGAGCGTCTGCTCAGCCGCTGACCGGCACCCAATGGTCGATCAGGGCGAGTAATTCTTCGCGCCGGAACGGCTTGGCCAGGTAGTCGTTCATGCCCGCGGCGCGACAGCGTTCGCGCTCTTCGGGCATGGCGTTGGCGGTCAGGGCGACGATCGGCAGGTCGGGCCAGCGCCCGCTCTGGCGGATGCGTCGGCTGGCCTCGTAGCCATCCATCACCGGCATGTTGCAGTCCATCAGCACCATGTCGAAGCCTTCGCGCTCGAGGATCTCCAGCGCTTCGGCACCATGGGCGGCAACCTGCACCTGGCAGCCGAGCTTGGCGAGCATGCCCTTGGCTACCAACTGGTTCACGGGGTTGTCTTCCACCAGAAGGATCTGTGCGCGTCGCTCCAGCAGGCGGCCGACCTCGGAGGGTGCGGGTGTAGCGTTTTCGCCTTGCAGGGTGCGGCGCAGCATCTGGTACAGGGCATTGCGCGCCAGCGGGCGAGCCTGCTGGTGCAAAGGGGCCAATTGCGCGGTTTGCTCTGCGGGCAGGAAGTTGCCATAGGCCGTGACCAGCAGGATCGGTGCGTTGATACCGGGGCGCAGTTCGAACAGGTGCTCGGTGTCGTCGGTGATGAGCAGGTCGATGGCCATGCCGTCGAGCCCACTGGCATCGTCGCGTCGCTGATAATCCAGCCCCCAGCTTGGCAGCAGGCCATGCAACAGTTCAGCCAGACCGCTGGAGGCGTTGCTCAGTGCCACCACCTGACCCTTCAGCGGCGCAGGCGGGACTGCTTCGGTGTGCGTGGGCAGCGGGAGATCGGCGCTGAAGCGGCTGCCGAAGCCGGTTTGCGAGTTGATATGCAGATGCCCGTGCATGGCCTTGCACAGGTTACGGGTCAGGGCCAAGCCCAGGCCGGTGCCGCCATACTGGCGGGTGATGCCTGCGCCAGCCTGGGTGAAGGGCTGGAAGATGCGCACCTGGGCTTCCTCCGGAATTCCGATACCGGTGTCGCACACTTCCAGGCGTACGCCGCCAACGATGCTCGAAAGACGAAGGTCGACACGCCCGAAGCGGGTGAACTTGAGCGCATTGGACAGCAGGTTGCTGACGATCTGGCGTACCCGGGTGGGGTCGCCGAGCACGGAGCTGGGAAAGTCCGGAGCGATCAGGCAGGTCAGTTCCACACTGGGCGCGGCGTTCTGCGACAGCAGGTTGGCGGTGTCCTCGACCATTGCCCCCATGTCGAATGGGATGCGTTCGAGCTCCAGTTGCCCGGCATCGAACTTGGACAGGTCGAGGATATCGTTGAGCAGCTCGACCAGCACCTTGCCTGAGTCGTGGGCGATCGACAGCTGCTGGCGTTGCTCGGCGTTCAGCCCGCTGTCCAGGGCCAGGGCGATCATGCCGAGCATGCCGTTGAGCGGCGTGCGGATCTCGTGGCTCATGTTGGCCAGGAAGGCGGCGCGCGCCTGGGCCATGTCCAGGGCGCGGCGGCGGGCTTCCTCCAGTTCCTCGTTGGACTGGCTCAGCCGGCTGTTGCTGGCCTTGAGTTCTTCGGTGCGGGCCGAAACGATGTCTTCCAGTTCGTTGAGGTACTGGGTGAGGCGGTTTTCAGCGTTGCGCCGCTGCTGGATCTCGGTGGCCATGCTGACGAATTGCTGGTTGGCGACCTTCACCAGTACCCCGATCTCGTCGTGCTCATGACCGTTGGGGTAGTCCAGACGAGTCTGGCCGGGCTGGCGTGGGTCGCTGCCGCTCAGGGCGCCGATGACGGTGACCAGGGGTTTGGTCAGCATGATGTAGAACAACCCCAGGAGAATGCCGGTCAGCACCAGGCTGCGGGCGAAGCCGTTGAGCAGGGTGATGCCGGCTCGGTCGAGAAAGCGGCTGCCGAAGGCGTAGGTGTCGACATCCAGGTACAGGGTGCCGAGGTAATCGTCGGGCATGTGGGCGAGGAACAGGCGATCCTTGAACTGGCGCTGCTCGCCGAACAGGAAGTCGCTGAGCGGCCGATAGCTGTCTTCCTGGCGCGGGCGATGGACGTCGGCCAGCACCGTATCGTTGTTGTCGATCAGGCGTGCGCGGATGATCGCTGGCGATTGCAGCAGCCCGCCGGTGAGCTCCTGCGCCAGCTCCGCGTCGATGTTGTAGGCGATGCGCGAGGCCGGGTCATGGCTTATTTGCAGCAATGCCTGCACTTCGCGGTTGATGGACGCGTCTTCGCTGGCATAATCGATGCCGATCTGGATGAGACTGAGCAATGTTCCCAGGATGAAGCCGACCAGGACTGTCAACCGGGCTTGCTTGTATGACAGGCGATTGGTGAACTTGATATCCATGGTTCCCGAGCCGGTTCAACGCCCCTTGCGCTGCGCAAGCATAGCCGATCAGCCCCGGCTGCTGGCGGGTCTGTCTGTTGTTTCGAGCGATCCAATCAATGGGCCGGTGCGCGGCCATCGCGAGACGAGCTCGCTCCCACAACCCGTGTTGGCTCTGTAGGGGCAGTGTCGTCCCGCAATGGCTGCGCCTCGGCTCCTGAACCGGTCTTGATTAAGGAAACCTTCATGGACACCCGCCTCATTGCATTCCTGGAACACGCTGAATCCATACTGACGCGCCTCGAACCACTGCTGCCGGCGCCCCGCCCGCAGATCGACTGGTCGTCGACCCTCGCTGCGCGCTGGCAGCGTGATGGCCGCAGCGGCTACCTCATGCCGTTGGAAGTCAGCCTCGACATCCGGCTCTCGGACCTGATCGGGGTCGATCAGCAGCGTGAGCAACTGGGCCGCAACACCCATCAGTTCATCAATGGCATGCCCGCCAACCACGCCCTGCTGTGGGGCTCGCGGGGCACCGGCAAGTCGTCGCTGGTACGCGCGCTGCTGGCCGAACATGCCGGGCAGGGCCTGCGCCTGATCGAGATCGAGCGCGATCATCTGGCCGACTTGCCGCGGGTGGTCGAGCAACTGCAAAAGCTCGAGCAACGCTTCATCCTGTTCTGCGACGACCTTTCGTTCGAAGCAGGAGAGGGCGATTACCGGGTGCTCAAGAGTGTGCTCGATGGTTCGCTCGAACAGGCGCCGGACAACGTCCTGCTCTATGCCACCTCGAACCGCCGTCACCTGGTGCCCGAGAAGCAGAGCGACAATGAAAACTGGAAGATGATCGACGGCGAACTGCACCCCAACGAAGCGGTGGAAGACAAGATCGCCCTGTCCGACCGTTTTGGCTTGTGGTTGTCGTTCTACCCGTTCACCCAGGAGCATTTCCTCAACGTGGTCGAGCACTGGATCGGCCAACTGGCGCGCCCGGCCGGGCTGGCCTGGCAGCGCACAGAAGAACTCGACATCCTCGCTGCGCGCTGGGCCACCGGCCGCGGCAACCGTAATGGCCGTTGTGCCTACCAGTTCGCCCGCTACTGGGTTGGACTGCAATTGCTGGAGCAGAACCAATGATCGACCTCAACGCCAGTGGCAAAGGCCTCGATGGCTACGACCTGCTGGCTGCGCAAGTGCAGGCGCTGTTCGCCGACGAGCGTGATTTCATCGCCAACGCCGCGCAGTTCTCGGCATTTCTCTACCACCAGGTGGAAGACCTGAATTGGGCGGGTTTCTACCTCAACCGCAACGAAGAACTGGTGCTCGGGCCGTTCCAGGGGCAGGTGGCGTGCGTGCGCATCGCATTCGGCAAGGGTGTGTGTGGCACGGCAGCAGCCACCCTGCAGACCCAGAGAGTGGAGGATGTGCATGCCTTCCCTGGACACATCGCCTGTGACAGCGCATCCAACAGCGAGCTGGTGATTCCGCTGGTAAAGGAGGGCAGGCTGATTGGCGTGCTCGACCTGGACAGCCCGAGCCTTGCGCGTTTCAGTGAGGCCGATCAGCGAGGGCTGGAACGCCTGGCGTCGATCTTCCTGGCGTTGAGCGACTGCTGAAAAACAAGAAGGGCCGCTTTTGCGGCCCTTCTTGTTTTCAATGGTTGTGGATCAGTCGTAGATCACCCGCTTTTTCCACGTCTCGTCTTCATCGGTTTTCAGACCCTGGGTCAGCGCGTTCTGGTCATTTTCGGCCGGTTCCATCTGGTCCAGTACTTGCGCGTTGGCGCGAGCGAGCAGTTTTTCCAGGTAGGTCAGCTGCTCTTCATATTGTTTCGGTTCCGGTTGTTTGCGCAGGTACTGCACGCCGCGTTCGAACGCCAGGCGCGCATGGCCTGGTTGATTCTGCTGCAACGCCTGCTGGCCCAGGTTATTGAAGAATTCGATGTGCAGTAGCACCAGGATGTGGCGAATTTCCCTGACCCAGTACTTGCCTTCGTTGGACTGCAGGAAGTTTTCCTGGGTAGCGCGCACGATCTGGTTGTGCAGCGACTCGAGCAGGAAGCGCACGTCCTTGGCCTTGACCTCGGTCTGAATCGGGCTCGGCGGGTTGTTGACCGGCAACTTGTCGCCCTTGGCAATCAACCCTTCGAGTTCGACGATGCGCGCCTTGAAATCGCCGTTGTGCTTGTCCAGCGCCAGCAGGCGCTGATTGAGATTCAGCTCCAGGCGGGTCAGCAGCAGCTTGAGCGCCGGGGTCATCAGTTGGCCGGGGAAGGTTTCGGTGATCTCGCCGCAGCGGCGCAGGCGTTCGGTCAGCTCGACTTTAAGGCGCGCGCGCTCGAGCTTGGCGTTTTCCACGACATTGTTGAGGTAGCCGATCACGATCAGCAACGCGATACCCGCCACGATGAGCAGGGTGATCAGAAGTGGTGTCACCGTTAACGCCTCATGAAGAAGTTTTGCATCATTGAGTGTAGTGAGTTCGCCAGGGGGCGAACAGTGCAGCCTGGCGGACAGGCTCTACCCATGGGTGTCGGCTCAAGGGCAAAAATCTACAGTGCTGGCACTTTGATGCGAGCTTGCCGGGCTGGCGTCAGAAAAGCAACGCCAATCCCCGGGCGCATCATGCGCGACCTATGTACAGGGGCGGAAGTCGTTGATTTAAATAAATTTCCACAAAGGGGTTGACGGCTTGTCGAGGCATCCATAGAATGCGCGCCACTTGCAGCGTAAAGCACACAGCCAAACGCAGCAGGCAGTGAAGTTGTAGTGTGTCCCCTTCGTCTAGTGGCCTAGGACACCGCCCTTTCACGGCGGTAACAGGGGTTCGAGTCCCCTAGGGGACGCCAATGCGGGAATAGCTCAGTTGGTAGAGCACGACCTTGCCAAGGTCGGGGTCGCGAGTTCGAGTCTCGTTTCCCGCTCCAGTTTTAGAACTGTGGCGTCCATTGACGGTGCAGCGGCAGTGAAAGGTTCAGGCCATTCACGCCACATGCGGTTTTGCTTCA
>NZ_JAYFUI010000189.1:0-69195 GCF_034961125.1 Pseudomonas machongensis
ATCATCGTGATGAATAACCAGCTCAGCTTTTGCAACGTCCACACCCACGATCAATCTGTCTACCTGCATTGCCATGGGCGGTACCTCACGTTATGGTTTCGGGGCTTGAGGGGGTTTCACCAAGAGGCGCTGGCTTGCTTCTATCGTCGCTTGCAAACGATGCATTCTTTATCGGCGCTTTGGTGGAAGGGGTGGGGCGATGTCTCCCACGGTCTGTACTGCTGCGAACAGTCAGAATCGGGCATTTAGTCCCACCACCCCTTCAAGTCTAACCATACAAGCGGGCTTGCCCGCGAAAAGGCCGACGCGCGATTCAAGCCTGAACCGCGACCCGCCCGCGCCGCACCACCAGACTGTCGACCACCCACATCACTACCATCGACACGCCCACCAGCGGGAACACGACACCCAGCACCAGCATCACCGTCACCGCCGTCTTCCAGCGCGGCAGGTCATGCCGCAGCGGCGGTACGCCAAGCCCACCGGACGGGCGGCGCTTCCACCACATCACCAACCCGCTCACCGAGCCCAGCAGGATCATCAGGCACACCAGCAGGATGACGATCTGGTTGAGCGGCCCGAACATCTTGCCCTCGTGCAGCATCACCCCAAGCTCGGTGGCGCGGGCTACCGGGCTGTAGTCGTGCCAGCGCACGTCGGCCAGGACCTTGCCGGTGTACTGGTCGACATGCAGGGTGGCGTCGTTACGCGGATCATCGGCGAACACCGCGATGGTGAACACGCCTTCAGCGGTGCTCGGCGAGGTGATGCTGTAGCCCGGCGCCACGCCGCGGGCGTTGGCCAGATCCTCGACCTGCTGCAGAGTGATCTGCGGCGCGGCCGGGGCGCTGTGCATGCCGTGATGGCCCATGTGCTCGGCATGCGCGCCGGACACCGGCATCGGCGTGTTCTCCAGTGCCCAGGGCACGGTCTGGCGATGAGCGCTATTCAGCGCGCCGGCCTGCTGGTCGGATTTCGGTACGTCGTTCCACATCGCCGCCGGGAAACGGTTCCACAGGTCGGCGTACTGCTTGCCCCACAGCCCGGTCCAGGTCATGCCGCTGAGCAGCATCAGCAACAGCAGCGCCGAACCCCAGAAGCCACTGACCGCATGCAGGTCGCGCCACAGCACGCGACCGCGTGCCGACAGGCGTGGCCACAGTACGCCACGGCTGTTGCGGCCACGTGGCCACCACAGATAAAGCCCCGACACCACCAGCACGATGCCCCAGCCTGCGGCCAGCTCCACCAGCCGATCGCCGACGGTGCCGACCATCAGCTCGCCATGCAGGGCGCGGGCGATGGCCTGCAGGTTCTGCTTGCCGTCCTGCGCGCCCAGCACCTTGGCGCTGTACGGGTCGACGAATACGTTCAGTTCGCGGCCACCGTCATGCACCACGAACTGCGCGCTGCGCTCGGCGTTCAGCGGTGGCAGGTACTGGCCGACATGGCCCTGTGGATAAGCCTGACGCACCTGGGTCAGCAGCGTGTCGGCGCTCTGGCGCTGCTGGCCGGCCTCGACCACCATCAGGTCGCGGTACATCCACGGGTCGAGCTGCGGCTTGAACAAATAGATGATCCCGGTGATCGCCAGCAGGATCATGAAAGGCGCGACGAACAGCCCGGCATAGAAATGCCAGCGCCAGGCCAGGTTGTAGAAGGATTGCTTTGGTTTGCTCATGGAGCCTCCCGTTCGACCAGGTGGGGCGCGGTCAGGCCCGCGCCCCGGTTGTTATTGTCAGAAGCTGAAATCGACCTTGGTCCAGAAGGTCCTGCCCGGCTCGTTGACCGGCTGCGGGTCTGCCGCCGGGTAGCCGAACCCGGCGTTCCCGGCCAGGTTCAAGTGCTCGGCGTAGGCCTTGTCGAACAGGTTGTCGACGCCCGCGCTGAGCTTGAGGTTGTTGTTGACCTTGTAGGCACCGTTGAGCGAGAACACGCCGAAACCGCCGCTCTTCTCGTAGTCCTTGCCCACCACGTTGCCCTGGTTCTGGGCGATGCGGTTCTGCGCCGCGACCAGACGCCACAGCGCACCGACGCTCCAGGCATCGCGGCTGTAGGTCAGGCCCAGGCGACTTTCCAGCGGAGGCATCTGCGGCAGGGCCTTGCCATCGCTGCTGTTCTTGCCCCAGGCGTAGGCCAGCGTCGCGTCGGCTTTCCAGTTTTCGTCGAGCTTGTAGGCCGCGCCCAGCTCGCCGCCCATGATGCGGGCGTCGATGTTCTGCGCCTGGGTGCTGCTCATGCCCATCATGCTGCGGTAGTCGAACAGGATGTAGTCGCGGATCTGTCCGACGTAGCCGGAGGCCCAGGCTTGCAGGCGTTCGTCCTGGTACTGGATGCCGAAGTCGAGCTGGGTGGTTTTCTCCGGCTTGATGCTGTCGAAGGCGTTGACCGAGCCCCGCGGGCCGTTGGTTGGCGAGAACAGCTCCCAGTAGTCGGGGAAGCGCTGGGCGTGGCCAAGGCCGATGTAGCTGGTAGCGGAAATCGCCGCCAAGTCATGCTCGTAACGGATGAAGCCGCTGGGCAGGGTATCGGCGCGGGTATCGCCGTTGGTGGCGCTGGCCTGGCGGAAGTCGCGGGCCGAGGCACGGTCCAGGCGCGCGCCGCTGATCAGGCGATCTTCGCCGGTGGCGTACCAGGTCAACTCGCTGAACACGCCGTAGTTATGGAAGTCGGCGTCCTTGGTCCAGGCCTGGCCCTTGTGCGCATCGACGCCCATGCCGCCACGTTTGCGGTGTTCGTTGGTCTGCGCGTCGATGCCGCTGATCAACTGTACGTCGGCCCAGCGCCAGGTCGCCTTGATACGTGCGCCGAGGGTGCGCCGATCGACGTTGCTGACCATGGGCATGCCCATCATGCCGCTGCCCGAGGGCGTGCGCAGGCTGTAGTTGTCCATCACGTGGTCGGCATAGTTGTAGTAGACCTGCGCCTCGACCTTGTCGAGCACCTCGCCGAGGTTGGACTTTTCAAAGCGCAGGCCCAGGCTTTCGCGCTTGAACTGCGAGCCGTCCATGCCGCGTCCGGCGTAGCGCGCTTCGCCATCGCCCTTGCCGGCGGTGAGTTCGAGCAGGGTGTCGGTATCCGGGGTCCAGCCGAGGGTCACGTCGCCGTTCCATTTGTCCCAGCGCGAAGGCACGGTATCGCCGTTGCCGTCCTTGTAGTCGTCCGAGCGCGACTGGTTGCCGACGAAGCGAGCATAGGCCTGGCTGTTGCCGGCGGCGGCGTCGAGCACCTTGTCGAAGCGGCCGTTGGAGCCGGCGAGCAGGCTGGCGTTGACCCGGCTACCAAGGGGGCCGAATTTCTCCGGCTCACGCTCGAAGAGGATGGTGCCGGCCGAGCCGCCGGGGCCCCAGATCACGCTTTGCGGGCCTTTGATCACGGTCAGGCGGTCGTAGGTTTCCGGCGAGATGTACGAGGTCGGGGCGTCCATGCGGTTGGGGCAGGCGCCGAGCATCACGCCGCCGTTGGTGAGGATGTTCAGGCGCGAGCCGAACATGCCGCGCAGCACCGGGTCGCCGTTGGTGCCGCCGGAGCGGATGGCTGAGAAGCCGGGGATGGTCTTGAGGTAGTCGGCGCCGTCGCTGGCTGGCACCGGCTGACGTGGATCCTTGGGGTTGGTGACTACGGTCAGCGGCGAGCTGGGCGCGATGGCGGTGATCACCGTCGGGCTCAGCTCCGGGGCGTCATGGCCTTCGTGGCCCGGCTCGACGGCGAGCGCCAGCGGGCTCAGCAGCGAGCCGCAGAGCATGGCGAGGGTCCCATGGCGGGACAGGGCAGAAACAGGGGTGCAGCCGGACATAATGATTCCAGTCGATCAGTCATGAGGAAGCGCGAAGCCTCCTGGCTTCGGGCGTGAAACGGGGTGGTCAGACGTTGATCGATGGAGGTGGGGCGCGGCTGCGGGCACCGGGAAACACCGCTTGCAGGGCATGGCCCTGGCGGGTCGGGTAGGTGGCGAGGGTGGTCGGGATGGTGCTGGTGAGGCTGAGTGGGCTGAGGGTCTGGGGCAGGGCGGGGCAGTTGAACAGCAAACTGCAGTAGCCGCACTTCTCCCAATCCGCGTGCAACTGGCCGTCGTTGCCGTGACCGTGGTGGTCTTGTCCGGCATGCGGGTGCCCCGCGGCCATGGGCATGTCCATGGCCATGCTCATGTTCATGTTCATGCCGGCGTGGTGATCCATCGGCATCGACTGGGAAACCAGCGGGCCGATGAAAATCATCCACATGGCGAACAGGCTCAGCCAGCCGCCACCGACGCGCCTGCGATCAGGGCGGGTGCTGCGGGCTGTGCTGTTGCGCGGCAGGCTCACGACGAGCGCCTGTCAGCGGTCAGTGCGCGTGTTCGTGTCCTGCCTGGTCGGCGGGCGGCTGCTTCTGCACGGCGACGTCGACGGTGATGTCGCCGGCTTTCTCGAAGTGCAGGGTGAGCGGGAAGCGCTTGCCGTCGGTGAGCAGGCTGCGGTCCTTGGGCTGCATCAGCATCACGTGGTAGGCGCTGGGGGCGAAGGTCAGGTCCTTGCCTGCGGGCACGACCACACTCGGTACCTGCTGCATCTTCATGGCGCCGGCAGCGGTCTTGACGTGTTCGTGCAACTGGACGTCATCGCTGACCGGGCTTTCGACGCTCAACAGGCGGTCATCGACCTTGCCGTTGTTGTGAACGATGAAATACGCCGCGACATTGGGCGCGTTCGGTGGCAGCTCCAGCGACCAGGGGTGGGCGATATGCAGGTCGCCGACACTGTATTCGTGGGCGTTGGCGAAGGCGCTGGGCAGCAGCAGGGTGGCCAGGATGAGGGCTTGCTTGAGCATGGTGAGTCTCCGGTCTGTACAGGTTCAGGAACAGCGTCTTGAACTCAGGCCAACGGAGAGGCTCGCGGATTGAGCGCCGGCCAGAGCTGGCGCGGTGTGGGCTGGTGCGTGGCGAGTGGTGGTGCCTGGCCGAAGCGCAGTTGCAGCGGGCTGTGCAGTTGCGGTGCGTGGCTGGCCAGGGCGAGCACAGGCGAGGCACCCGAGCAGCACCAGCAGTGCTGCATGTTGGAGTGGTCGTCCTGTTGGCCCAGGTCGATCTTGGCCAGGGCCTGGACATCGAGCTTGGCCTTGCCCGCGCCAGTCGAGCAGAAGGCACCCCACAGCAGCTGTTCGGCCGGGCCCTTGGGCGCGGCAGAAGACAGCGGCATGGCCAGCAGGTTGAACAGCACTGCAAGGCAGGCTATCCAGGCGATGTGCCGACGTGGGGGCATGGAGAGATCCGGTCAGGAATCAGGTGGCTATTGTACGGCGGAGTATAGGTAAAAATGCGGGGGTGCGGTGAAGTGCCGCAGTTGCTGTTGCACAGCCGGTAAAAGCGGCGTTGTGTTCTTCGCGGGCAAGCCCGCTCCTACAGGAGCCCCGCAGTGTTCACCTCGACGGGGCATTTGTGGGGGCGGGCTTGCCCGCGAAGCAGTCACCGCCGGTATCAGGCCTTGCCGCGTCCCAGCAACCCGCGCACGGTTTCCTGCAGGTCCGCTGGCAACACCACCACCTTGGAGTTGTCGCTGCCTGCCAGGTTCTCCATTGCGCCTATGTAGCGCTCACCCAGCAGGTACATGGCCGGGGTGGTTTCATTGCCCACCGCTTCACGCACCAGGCTGATCGCCCGGGCCGAAGCCTCGGCGAGGCTGATCTGCGCCTCGGCGTCCAGCCGTGCCGCTTGCAGGCGAGCCTCGGCTTCGAGAATGGCGGCCTGCTTGGCGCCCTCGGCGCGGGTCACGTCGGCCTTTCGTTCACGCTCGGCTGCGGCCTGGCGCTCCATGGCCTTCTGCATGTTTTCGGAAGGCTTGATGTCCTGGATCTCCACCGAGCGTACGGTCACGCCCCAGTCTTCGGTCTGCTCGGACATCGCCTCGCGCAGGCGCGCCTTGATCTGCTCGCGGCTCGACAACGCCTCGTCGAGGTCCATTGCACCGACGATGGCACGCAGCGAGGTCATGGTCAGGCTGGTGACGGCGAAGGAGAAGTTCTGCACGCCGTAGGAGGCCTTCTGCGGGTCGACCACCTTGGCGAAGCACAGGGCGTTGGCGACGATCACCGCGTTGTCGCGGGTGATGATTTCCTGTTGCTGCACGTCGAGGATGATGTCCTTGGTCGGCAGGCGGTAGGCGACCACGTCCATGTACGGCACCAGGATGTTCAGGCCGGGCTTGAGGGTGCTGTGGTAGCGGCCCAGACGCTCGACGATCCATTCCTCGCCCTGGGGCACGATGCGCACCCCCTTGAACAGGGTGATCAGAACGAACAGGGCGATGGCGCCGACGACGATGAGGCTGGTCATTGCAAGCTTCCTTTCAGTACGGATTCAGGGGCGGGTAACCCGCGCGGTGTTGCCTTCGATGGCGGCCAGACGAACGCGCTCGCCAGCAGGGATGTCGCTGTCGGCGACGCAGGTCCACTCCTCGTTGCCGAGGATGGGCTTCTGGAAGCGCACCCGGCCTTTCTGGAACTGCGACACGCTGGCGGTCAGCAGCCCGACTTCACCGATCACGCTGTCGGCGGTCCAGCGTACGTCTGGCTTCTTGCGCCGGAACAGCTTGAACCACAGCAGGGTGGTGAGGGAGGAGAATGCCACCCACAGCAGCACCTGCATGTCCAGTTGCAGGGCCGGGGCGGCCAGGGCGATCAGCGACACCAGGATGGCGCCGATGCCGAACCAGAGAATGAAGAACGTAGGCAGGACCAGTTCGAGCAGGACCAGGGCGATGCCGAAGACGAGCCAGATCCACCATTGCATTTCCATATGGGCAGGGCCTTGCGGTGAGGGGGCTTGAAGTTTAAGGCAGGGGACGCGGGAAGACTATTGGCAGTGGAGGATGGCAGCGTCGGAAACTGCCGGGGCCGCTGCGACTCGTTCCGCGATTGGACTGCGCTGCTCATATCGACAAGGCTTCGCGCAACTGCGCCACCGATCCGAACAGGCGATCCACCTCCGGCAGTTCCGGTCGCTTCAACACCAGCACCGGCACCCCACGCTCGCGCGCCACTTCAAGCTTTGGCTCGGTCGCGGCGCTGCCACTGTTCTTGCTGACCAGTACATCGATCTGGCGCCGCTCGAACAGCGCTCGTTCATCCTCGAGGTGGAACGGCCCCCGTGCGCCGATCACCTCGCAACGTTCATTGCCCGGGCAGGTTTCCAGGGCACGCAAGGTCCAGAACTGGTGGGCCGGAATGTCTTCGAGATGTTGCAGCGGCTCGCGCCCCAGGGTGAACAAAGGGCGCTTGAAAGGCGCCAATGCGTCGATCAACGCATCCCAGCCCTCGACTTCGCGCCAGTCGTCGCCCGGCTGTGGCTGCCAGGCGGGGCGGCGCAAGGCCCAGCAGGGAATGCCCGCCGCCTTCGCCGCCTGTGCGGCATTGGCGCTGATCTGTGCGGCATAGGGGTGGGTGGCGTCGATCAGCAGCTCGATCCGTTCGCGCTGCAGGTAGTCGGCCAGGCCGTCGGCCCCGCCGTAACCGCCCACCCGCACCTGGCAGGCCAGGTCCTGTGGGATACGGCCGATACCGGCGAGGCTGTAGACATGCTCCGGCCCCAGCAACCGGGCGATGGCCAGCGCCTCGGTGACGCCGCCCAGCAACAAGATACGGCCGCTCATTGCACACCCGCCTTGCCGACGACACCGCCCTGGCGGTCGATGGCGAAGACCTCGACCTGTACCTGTGCAGGCACCACGCTGCGGGCGAATGCCAGGGCGTGGGCACAGACGGCATCGCCCAGGGCGATGCCGGCGGCATGGGCGAGAGCCAATGCCTGCTGGCTGGTGTTGGCGCCGACGATCGCCGCCTGCAGGGCGGCGTCTGCACCGATATCGGCGGCCCAGCCTGCCAGTTGAGGCAGGTCGATGCTCGAATGACGGCTGTGCAGGTCCATGTGGCCCGCGGCGAGCTTGCTGATCTTGCCGAAACCGCCGCACAGCGTCAGGCGTGGCACCGGTACCTTGCGCAGGTGCTTGAGCACCGCGCCGACGAAGTCGCCCATTTCGATCAGGGCGATTTCCGGCAGCCCATAGACCCGGCGCATGGTGTCTTCGCTGGCATTGCCGGTGCAGGCGGCGATGTGGGTGTAGCCGTTGGTGTGGGCAACGTCGATGCCCTGGTGGATCGAGGCGATGTAGGCCGAGCAGGAAAACGGCCGGACGATGCCGCTGGTGCCGAGGATCGACAGCCCGCCGAGAATGCCCAGCCGCGGGTTCATGGTCTTGAGCGCAAGCTCCGCGCCGCCCTGCACGTTCACCGTCACCTCGAATCCGCCCGCGTAGGCGCACTCGCCTGCCAGGCGCTGCAGGTGCTCGCTGATCATCCGCCGCGGCACCGGATTGATGGCAGGTTCCCCGACCGCCAGGACCAGGCCGGGACGTGTCACCGTGCCCACGCCTTGACCGGCGACGAAGCGCACGCCCGGCTCGTCGATCAGGCGCACCTGGCTGTAGAGCAGGGCACCGTGGGTCACGTCGGGATCGTCGCCTGCGTCTTTCACGGTGCCGGCCTCGGCGCGCTCGCCGTCTCGGCGGCAGAATTCCAGGCGCATCTGCACCTGCTTGCCCTTGGGCAGGGTGATCTGCACGGCGTCGGTGGACTGGCCGGTGAGCAGCAACTGCGCTGCCGCCAGGCTGGTGGCGGTGGCACAGCTGCCGGTGGTCAGGCCGCTGCGAAGTGGCGCGGGCTGTTCGCGGGTTTCTTCACGCATCGAGGGGTTTCACCACCTCGAGCAGCGTGATCGGCAAGGCCTGGCGCCAGGTATCGAAACTGCCCAGGGCCTGGGCCTGGGCCACATGGATGCGGGTCAGTTCGCCGCCATGCTGCTCACGAAAATGCGCCAGGGCCAGTTCGCTTTGCAGGGTCACGGCATTGGCTACCAGCCGCCCTCCAGGGCGCAGACGCTCCCAGCACAAGGGCAGTACGCCTTCGCCGGTGACGCCGCCGCCGATGAAAATGGCATCGGGGCGTTCGAGATCGGCCAGGGCTTGTGGCGCCTTGCCGCGAATCAACTGCAGGCCAGGAACGCCGAGCTGGTCGCGGTTGAATTCGATGAACGCCTGGCGACCTTCGTCGGCCTCGATGGCCAGTGCGCGGCAGCTGGGGTGGGCGCGCATCCATTCGATACCGATCGAGCCACAGCCGGCGCCGACATCCCACAGCAGTTCGCCTGGCTGTGGTGCCAGGCGTGCCAGGGTGATGGCGCGCACGTCGCGTTTGGTCAACTGGCCGTCGTGGCGAAAGGCGCTGTCGGGCAGGCCGCTGATGGGCGACAGGCGCGGGCTGTCCGGCGCGGCCTGGCATTCGATGGCGACCAGGTTCAGTGCTGCGACCTGGGCGTGTGGCCAGTCCTCTGCACTGCCGCTCAGGCGCTTCTCATCGGGGCCGCCCAAGTGTTCGAACACCTGCATCCGGCTCGGCCCGAAACCGCGTTCACGCAACAACTGCGCAATGGCCGCAGGGCTGTCGCCGTCATTGCTCAGCACCAGCAGGCGCACACCGCTGTAGAGTTGGGCATTGAGCGCCGCCAGCGGCCGCGCGACCACCGACACCACCTGCACCTCCTGCAACGGCCAGCCCAGACGGGCGGCGGCCAGGGCGCAGGAGGAGGGCATCGACAGCACCTGCATCTGTTCGGCCGGGACCTGGCGCGCGAGGCTTGCGCCAACGCCGTAGAACATCGGGTCGCCGCTGGCCAGCACGCACACGGGCTCGCCGTGCAGGGCCAGCACAGGGGCGAGGGAGAACGGGCTGGGCCAGGCCAGGCGCTCACCGACCACGCAGCGTGGCAACAGGGCCAGTTGGCGCGGGCTGCCGAAGATACGTGCAGCAGAAAGCAGCGCGCGCCGGGCCTGCTTGCCCAGGCCGCTGAAGCCGTCTTCGCCGATGCCTACTACTGTCAGCCAGGGGGTCATCTGATCATTTCCGTCGTGTTGGGAGTCGTGGGGCCCGTTTCGCAGGCAAGTCGCAGCGGCGAACCGCCGTTCCCATAGCTATCCGGACCTGCAGGATACCTGTGGGAGCGGGCTTGCCCGCGAAAAGGACGACACGGTCCTGATGCATTGCTCGACCATCGGCTTTTCATGCCGCCGGACAAAGCAGGCATAATACCGCGCCTTCTACACTGAAGCGCGTCTTCACGATTGCCGGAATCCCCCTTGAAGCCACCCCACACACCCGCCGTTTCGCCCCGCCCCTCGGCTTGCCCGGGGTTGTGGCGCATCGTCGCGGCGCGTGATGGCGGCATTTGCCGGATCAAACTGCCCGGCGGCCTGCTGCTGGCCGAGCAGGCAGAGGCGGTGGCCGAGGCTGCCGAGCGCTTCGCCGGCGGGGTGATCGAGGCAACCAACCGCGCCAACTTGCAGATACGCGGTATCGGCGACCACCACCTGGCGCTGGTCGGGCACCTGCTCGATGTCGGCCTCGGCCCGCGCGAGGCGGCCGGTGACGATGTCCGCAACCTGATGCTCAGCCCGTTGGCCGGTGTCGATCCGGCGATGCTGATCGACATCCGGCCCTTGGCCGGGCAGATCCTGCACCTGCTGGAAACCACCCCGCGTCTGCATGAACTGTCGGCCAAGTTCGCCGTGCAGCTCGACGCGGGGGAGTCCCTGGCGATGCTCGCGCACCCCCATGACCTGTGGCTGTCGGCGCTGTTGCTTGACCGGCAGGTGTGGCTGGCCTTCGGGCTGGCGGGCTGCCCGGGCGATGGCGCAACCCTTGGCGCCGTCCCGCTGGAGCAGGGGGTGGCATTGGTGCAGGCGGTGCTGGAGCGCTTCCTCGACCTGGCCACGCCCGAGCAGACACGGATGCGCCAGTTGCTGCAGACCTGCCCCGTGCAGGATTTCGTCGAAGGGCTGGGCCTGCCGATTCGTCGCGACAGCGCTGTGCGTCAATGGCGGCGTGTGCCTGCCACACCGCGCTGGCTCGGTGTGTTGGCTCAGCGTGAGGGCAGTGCGTTCGGCGTGGCGCCGCCGCTGGGGCGCTTGACGCCCGCCATGCTGCGCGGCCTGGCCAGGCTTGCGCGCGAGGCCGGAGATGGCAGCCTGCGGCTCACGCCCTGGCAGAGTCTGGTGCTGCCGAACTTCGATCCATCGCTGCTCGCGCAGGCCCAAGCCGAGACAAAGGCGCTGGGCATGATCAACGACGTCTTGCAGCCACTTGCACGCATCAGCGCTTGCACCGGTTCCAGTGGTTGCGCCAAGGGCCAGTCCGACACCAAGGCCGATGCGCAGGTGATTGCCGGCCTGCTGCACCATGGCGCCCCGGCCAGTGTGCACCTGTCGGGCTGCCCGCGTTCCTGTGCCGTGGCCCATGTCGCCCCGGCCACCCTGCTGGCCCGCGCCCCGGGCCGTTATGACCTTTATTTTCGCGATGCACGCCTGCCGGGTTTCGGCCGACTGCGCGCATCCGACCTTACCCCAGAAGAAGCAGGCGCCATGCTCGACCTGCCGACGGAGCACCTTGATGATTGACTACATCCGCGATGGTCAGGAGATCTATCGCAATTCCTTCCGCATCATTCGCGAGGAGGCCCGCCTGGAGCGGATTCCGGCCGATCTGGAAAAGCTCGCGGTGCGGGTGATCCACGCCTGCGGCATGGTCGAGGCCATCGACGGCCTGCAGTTTTCCGAAGGTGCCGGAACGGCGGGGCGCCAGGCCCTGGCCAAGGGCGCACCGATTCTCTGCGACGCGCACATGGTTGCCGAAGGTATCACCCGCGCGCGTCTGCCGGCCGACAACCCGGTCATCTGCACCCTGCGTGATCCCAGCGTGCCGGGCCTGGCCAAGGACGCCGGCAACACCCGCTCGGCGGTGGCCCTCGAGCTGTGGCGCCCGCATCTGGAGGGCAGCGTGGTGGTGATCGGCAATGCCCCGACCGCGCTGTTCTACTTGCTGGAAATGCTCGACGCGGGTGCGCCCAAGCCTGCGTTGATCCTGGGCTTCCCGGTAGGCTTCGTCGGCGCTGCCGAGTCCAAGGCGATGCTGGCCGCCGACAGCCGTGGTGTGCCGGTCGTCATCATGCAGGGGCGCCTGGGTGGTAGCGCCATGGCCGCCGCTGCTGTCAATGCGCTCGCCACGGAGGTGGAATGATGCAGCCCCGTGGACGTCTGCTCGGCCTGGGGGTTGGCCCTGGCGACCCGGAACTGATCACGGTCAAGGCCCTGCGCCTGCTGCGCGAGGCGCCGGTAGTGGCGTATTTCGTGGCCAAGGGCAAGCGCGGCAATGCCTTCGGTATCATCGAGGCGCACCTGCAGGCGCAGCAGACCCTGCTGCCGCTGGTGTATCCGGTCACCACCGAGGTGCTGCCGGCACCGCTGTCGTACGAGCAGGTGATCAGCGACTTCTACGACGAAGCCAGCGTGCAGGTGGCCGAACACCTGGACGCCGGTCGTGATGTGGCGGTGATCTGCGAAGGCGATCCGTTCTTCTACGGCTCCTACATGTACCTGCACGATCGCCTGGCCCAGCGCTATGAGGCCGAGGTGATCCCGGGCGTGTGCTCGATGCTCGGCGGGGCGTCCGTACTCGGTGCGCCGCTGGTCTACCGCAACCAGACCCTGACCGTACTCTCCGGTGTATTGCCCCACGAAGAACTCAAGCGCCGCCTGGCCGATGCCGACGCTGCAGTGATCATGAAGCTTGGGCGCAACTTCCCCAAGGTGCGCGAGGTGCTTGCCGAGCTGGACCTGGACGGTCGCGCGTTGTACGTGGAGCGCGCAACCATGGCCAACCAGAAGATCGTCGCGCTGGACGCGGTTGATCCGCAGTCTTCGCCGTATTTCTCGCTGATCGTGGTACCGGGTGAAAAATGGCAGGGATGAACAGCGACAAGGCACCGGTCATCGTCATTCTCGGCCCTGGCAGCCTGGCCACCGCCCAGCGAATCCAGCAGCGTTATCCACAGGCGCGGGTTTACGGCCTGAGCGGCCGGGTCGAAGGTGTCGAGCACTGCTACGAATCCTTCGGCGACACCCTGCGCGGCCTGTACCGCGAGGGTGCGCCGATCATCGCCCTGTGCGCGGCCGGGATCGTCATTCGCACCCTGGCGCCCCTGCTTGACGAGAAGGGCGCCGAGCCGCCGGTGCTGGCGGTGGCGGAGGACGGCAGCGCCGTGGTACCGCTGCTGGGCGGCCTGAGCGGCGTCAATGTCATGGCGCGGGAGATCGGTGAGGTGCTGGGGGTGGCGGCGGCCATCACCACCAGCGGTGAGCTGCGTTTCGGCACCTGCCTGCTCAATCCGCCGGCAGGCTACGCCTTGGCGGACCTGGAGCAGGGCAAGCGCTTCGTCTCTGACCTGCTGGCCGGCGAGAGCGTGCGCATCGAAGGCGCGGCGCCCTGGCTGGCCCAGGCGCAACTGCCCGAAGACGCAGCAGCCCGACGCAGTATTCATGTCGGCTGCCAGGCGCGTCCTGCCAGCCGCGACGAGTTGCTGATCCATGTGCGTTCGGTGTTGGTCGCGGTTCAGGCCGGGCAGGCCGATCTGCCTGCCCGTGTGCATGACGCCCTGGCTGCGGCGAATATCGCCGATGCATCGCTGGCGTGCTTGCTGGCTGGCGACGAGGCGATGGCCGAGCCCGCCGTGCACGACGCCGCCCGCAGCCTGGGTGTGCCCCTGCGATTCGCTCCAGCAGGTGGCAGCCTGGTCGAGATGGCCGGGCAGGCGCTGGAGGGCGCGCAACTGATCGAACAGGGCGGGGTGGTCATCGCTGTGGCGCCGTCGCCGATCGACCCGTTGCAGGTCGGGCGCGCGCGCGGCCGCCTGGCGGTGATCGGCCTGGGCCCGGGAGCCGCCGAATTCATGGTGCCAGCAGTAAAGGCCGAATTGGCCCGTGCCGACGATGTACTGGGTTACGAAACCTATGTGCGCATGGCTGGCCCTTTCCGCGCCGATCAAGTGCTGCACTGCACCGACAACCGCGAGGAGATGCAACGTGCGCGGCACGCCTTCGAGCTCGCAGCGCAAGGGCGCTCGGTGGTTGTGGTGTCTTCCGGCGATCCTGGCGTGTTCGCCATGGCGGCTGCGGTGCTCGAGGCACTGCACGAGTCCAGCGATGCGGCCTGGCATCGCGTCGACCTGCAGATTCTGCCCGGCGTTTCGGCCTCCTTGGCCACTGCCGCCCAGGCTGGTGCACCGTTGGGGCACGACTTCTGTGTGATGTCGCTGTCGGACAACCTCAAGCCCTGGTCGATCATCGAGAAGCGCCTGGACCTGGCGGCACAGGCCGACCTGGTGCTGGCCTTCTACAACCCGATCTCCCGCGCCCGGCCTTGGCAGCTGGGGCAGGCCGTGGAGATCGTTCGCCGTCATCGAGATGGGCAGACCCCTGTCGTCCTGGGGCGCGATATCGGCAGACCGGGGCAGACACTGAGTGTCGTCACTCTGGCGGAGCTGCTGCCGGAGATGGTCGATATGCGCACGATGGTGCTGGTTGGCTCCAGTACCACCACCGTGTTCAAGCATCCCGATGGCATGCAGTGGGTCTATACCCCACGCTGGTATCCCCCGCACCATTGACCTTATTGGAACTCCTTCAGCCCGCCAGATCGAGCTGGCGCTGGCTAACGTGGTCGCCCCTGGTGTTCAGGGGCAACCCAAAGGAGTTTCACATGAGCGATGATAAACAAGTCACCACCACCGACGCCGGCCTGCTGGTCGAGGGCAACTTGCTGGCGTGCGGTGCGGGCATGACGGCGCAAAGCCGCCACGACGTGAAGAATGCGTTTCACTTCGCCACCCTCGTCGCCGACAAGGCGCTGGATATCGAAGAGAACGGCAAGGCCTGGTACGAAAAATTCCTCGACGCGATGCGTGACCTCGGCTTCACCACTCCCCACCGCAGTTTCGAACTGGAGACCTCTTCGGAGGTGAAAGTCACGCTGGGCGCGGTGGCCGTTCGTGTCATCGGTGCAGCCGGCAGTGCACTGCTGGGCGGCACCACGCTGGGCGTACTGGCCAAGAAGGGGTTCGACAAGCTTACCAACGTCGAAAACGATACCCGCATCATCCACCACAAGAAAAAGAGCAAGGCCAGGGGCGTGGTCGGGATGGCGGCTTGCCTGGAAACCGAGCAAGGCGATGTGGTCATGGTGATGAGCTGCGTGCGGGCGACGGAGCCGAACGTGGATGAAGATGTGCTGGGGGTGCAGTTCCAGATCGAGAAGTCGGAGTACTACGCCGGTCATGCAGTGCTGACGCTGAACAATTTCGTCTACGACAAAGTGCGTGCCACGGTGGAAGAGAAGCTCGGCGTGCGCAGTGTCGAGAACGTTCTGCAGTACGACATCTGATCACGGGCGCGGGCCTTCGGGCACCGCGCTTTTCAGTTTCTACAGACCGGAACACCTGCCATGACCTATACAGACCACACGCTGACTCTGATTGGCCAGACCGCGCTGCTCGTGCCACCTGGCATCGAGGTACAGCAGCGCGAGGATGCCCTGGATTCACTGCATTACTGCCAGTTGCTGGCCGACAAGCAAGCTGGCTCATGCTTCGATCATCCCGATGAGTGGGCGGTTGCTTATCGCAAGGCCTTCGCGTCACTGAACTGGATCAAGTTCGTCAGCACGCACGACAGTATCTCGCTCGCGCCGCAGGCCATCCCCAGACAGGATACGCCCCTCTTGAGCTGGCTGAAGCAGCGCGAGATCGATGTCGATATGGCATTGGCGAAGCTGTCGCAGGTGCTGTCGGGCGCGCCCGAGGGTCTGGAGCATCTGCTGCGTTTCGCCGTGCGTAACGAGGCCAACAAGGGCGAGGTGCACATCGAGTTCGGGCTGCTCGGCGCCGGGCCGATTCTCGACCTGTGCAGCGTGTCGATGCAGTGCGACCACCCGATCACTCGGGAGACACTGGCCACCATTGCGCAGCGTACCCAGCTGCAAGGCGAACTGGCGGTACGGGCACTGTCGCTGAACCTGAGCAACCAGCGCTTCGCTGCGCGGCGTTCGGACCTGCACATCCTGATACTCGACAAGGAACGCGAGAAGCCTCGTCGACTGGCGCTGGGAGTGATTCCACGTGAATGAAGCCAATGCTGCTGTGATTGGTGCGGGAGTCGTCTCGTTCCTGCCGGGGCTGTCGCTGGTACAGAAAAACAAGGTGAAGCTGGCCTTGGCGTTGGCCGAGCGAGCTACCCAGACGGCTTTCGACGAAGGGCTGGTGGAGGATTGGTTCGCCTACTACCGCAACCAGTTGAAATTCATGGGCTGGGACGCGGTTTCTGCCGAGCAGGTCCACTGGCCGGATGCGGGGCGCGCCGAGGAGGTCGACAAAGTCCTGGGCTTGATCGCCAAGACTGCGGGTGAGCGCTTTGCCAGCAATGTGCAGGTGTCCCTGCAGCGGCTGTGCAACAGTCCGCAGACGCTCGCCACTCTGGAGAAGCACGCGCGCGAGCGAGGGCACTTTCAGTTACTGCCTTGTGCCCCTGCCGGGCAGAACCGGGTCGATATGGTGCTGTATCACGAGATCGATACCCAGGATGCCTGGCGTGCCGGTTTCATCACCCGCAAGCGTGGTATGAAGAACGTGCGCGCCGAGCTTGTACGGTTCAACATCCTGGCATTCGAGAACAGCTACCTGCCCAAGGTTCAAGCACGGATCGTGGAGGTATCCCTGAAACAGATACACGACTACGACGTTTGAAGGGCGCTGGGCGATCAGGGCGTATGGAGAGGGCCGGCGGCCGCTTCGCGCTGGTTCGCCCAGAACTGGATCAGTTCGCGCAGTTGCGACAGCTCTACAGGTTTGGCCATGTGCCCGTCCATGCCGGCCAGGCGCGCGCGTTCCTTGTGTTCGCTGAGAATATGCGCGGTCAGCGCCACCACCGGGGTGCGCTGGCGCTGGTTGGCCGCCTCCCAGTCACGCAGGCGTTGGGTCGCGGAGAAACCATCGAGTATCGGCATCTCGCAATCCATCAGGACCAGGTCGTAGCGCGTGGCCTGCATTGCCTCCAGCGCCTCTTCGCCATTGCTGGCAGTGTCGGGCTCGAGGTTGAGCTTGCCGAGCATGCCGCGGATCACCTTGGTCGAGATGCTGTTGTCTTCGGCGACGAGGATACGGAAGTCGGCAGGCAGGTTCAGCGGCGCCGGCGTGCCACCGAGGGCGGCAATTATCGCCGGCTCGCGGCCGCGCTGGGCCAGCTCTTCGGCCAGGGTGGTCTTGAGCGTGTAGCCGGCTACCGGCTTGGCGAGGATGCGTTTGACCCCGGCATTGCGGGCGATGATCTTGCTGGGCGCGTTGCTGATGCCGGTCAGCATGATCACCAGGATGTCGTGGTTCAGGCTCGGATCTTCCTTGATCTTGGCTGCCAGTTGCATGCCTGTCATGCCGGGCATGTTCTGGTCCAGCAGCACGGCATCGAAGTAGTCGCGCAGGTGTGCCTTGGTGCGCAGCAGCGCCAGTGCCTCCTTGCCGGAAGGCACGGCGCTGACGTTCATGCCCCAGGCGCTGCACTGCTGCACCAGCACCTTGCGACAGGTGTCGTTATCGTCCACTACCAGCACCCGAGCATCGCGCAGCGGGCCGTCGAGGTCGGCGGGCGGCTGTTCCAGGCGCAGTGGATCGAGCGGCAGTGTCAGCCATAGCGTATTGCCCAGGCTGGTGCTGGTCTTGATGCCGAATTCGCCGTGCATAAGCCCGATCAACTGCTTGGCGATCACCAGCCCCAGGTGGCCGCCGAGCTTGTTGCTGGAGAGGAAGTGGTGGCTGTGCAGCTCGGCCTGCAGCAAAGCCTCGCGCTCGGCGCTGGCCATCGGCTCGCCGCTGTCCTGCACGGCGATACGCAGGCGCGGAGCGTCACCGCGCTGGTCGAGGGCCACCACCAGCAGGATTTCGCCTTGGTCGGTGTTCTTCAGGGCATTGTCCAGCAGGCTCGACAGCGCCTGACGCAACCGCGTCGGGTCGCCGCTGATCACGCGTGGCACCTGTGGCTGGGTGAAGCTGATCAGCTCGATGTTCTGCTGTTCGGCCTTGGCCCGGAAGATGTTCAGGCAGTCTTCGATCAGTGCGTTGAGATCGAACTGCACATCATCCAGCTCGATCTGTCGTGATTCGAGCTTGGAGATGTCGAGAATCTCGTTGATCAGCGTGAGCAACTCGTTGCCGGCGCTGTGGATGGTCTGCACATAGTCGCGCTGCTTGACCGACAGCGGTGTGCCCAGCAGCAGCTCGGTCATGCCCAGCACGCCGTTCATCGGCGTGCGGATCTCGTGGCTGATCTTGGCCAGGAATTCGGCCTTGGCGTTGATCTCGGCGTCGCTGGCGGCGAGGGCTCGGCTGGCGCGCACGCGCTCCTCGTTGATCTTGCGCAGGCGCTCGCTGACGGCAAGGTTCAGCAACAGGCCGCTGACCACGGTCAGCCCCATCAGGATGACCAGCAGCCAGGGGGTGGGGGTGCGGGTCAGGCCGAGCAGCGCCGGCAGCAGGACCAGGCCACCGAGGTTGAACACCAGCATGGCCAAGGTGAACAGGCGGGCGGGGTTGTAGCCCTTGTACCAGTAGTAGGCGCTGGCCAGGAGCATGCTCAGGCTGCCGAGGGCAAGCAGGGTGTAGGTGGTCAGGTTCAGCGGCAGGGTGTCGATGAACAGCAGGAGCAAGCCGCTGATCGCGGCGATCAGCATTTCTGCCTGCAGGATGCGGGTGAGCCGCGCGCAACCGCAGGGCGAGAAGAAGCGCTGGGTGAAGTACAACCCGCAAAGCCCGGCCAGGACCAGCGTGAGGTAGGCAGCAGGCGTTTGCGCGCTGTGCCACAGGTGCCACCACGGGCCGCTGAGGTTGAGCAGGATCAAGGCACTGAGCAGCATCAACGCGTGGTAGAGCGCCAGCACCAGGGTTGTGCTGGAACGGGTGTAGAAAAAGCGAATCAGGTTGTGCAGGATCAGCATCACCAGGCCGCCGAACAGCAGGCCGAACAGCAGCGGCTGGCGCTGGTCGATGGCCGCGCTGGCCGCCGATTCCAGAGAGATCGCCGGGCGCAACTGGTGCTCGGAGACCAGGCGCAGGTAGATGTCCAGCGGTTGCGTGGCGTTGGGCAGTGGCAGAACGTGGTCGCTGCCGCGCAGGGTGGGGCTGGCGTTGCCCAACTGTCGACCATGGTGCAACTGGCGCAGCAGCGTGCTGCCGTCGAGGGCGTAGAGGTCCAGGCGTGACAGGTCGGGGGCGAAGATGCGCAGCAGGCGCTCCTGGTCGGCGGGCTCCAGGCGGTAGTGCAGCCACAGGGCCTGGTCGGGCAGGGCGGCATCCAGCGCGTCCAGTTGCAGCGGGCTGAACTGGTTGCGGTAGCGGTCGGAACGTACGTCGGAGAGCTGCAGGCTTGCCTGTTCATCGAGCAGCACAGACCACCCGCCGCCTTGTTCGGCCGCAGCCGGAAGCAGGCAGAGCAGGGTCAGCAGGCTGACGATCAGGGCAGTGGCAATCCGAAGCCGACGCACGACGAGATCCTTTCTTGGCTGATAAGCCGGATAACAACTATGCGCGGCGTGCCGCGCCGAAGGCAAGGCCCCGGTGGGGCCCTGTCGACGAGCCGCAGGCCGTGCGCCATGGCGCTACGACCTGCGGGCCGCAGTTTACTGCTGGTGTTCACCGCGCTCGCGGGCGATGGCTCGGTAGCCGATGTCGGTACGGTAGAAACTACCGTTCCAGCTGACTTCCTTGGCCAGGCGGTAGGCCTGCTGCTGTGCATCGGCAACGGTGCTGCCCATGGCAGTGGCGCACAGCACGCGTCCGCCGTTGGTGGTTACCTGGCCATCCTTGAGCGCAGTACCGGCATGGAATACCTTGCCTTCGATCTTGGCAGCAGCATCCAGGCCGTCGATCACGTCACCCTTGGCGTAGTCGCCCGGGTAACCGCCAGCGGCCAGCACTACGCCCAGGCTCGGGCGTGGGTCCCACTGTGCTTCGACCTTGTCCAGAGCCTTGGCGAATGCGGCCTCGACCAACAGCACCAGGCTCGACTCCAGGCGCAGCATGACCGGTTGTGTCTCGGGGTCGCCGAAGCGGCAATTGAACTCGATGACCTTGGGATTGCCTGCCTTGTCGATCATCAGGCCCGCATAGAGGAAACCGGTGTAGACGTTACCTTCCTCGGCCATGCCGCGCACGGTCGGCCAGATCACCTGGTCCATCACGCGCTGGTGCACCTCGGCCGTGACCACCGGGGCTGGCGAGTAGGCGCCCATGCCGCCGGTGTTGGGGCCGGTGTCTTTGTCGCCGACACGTTTGTGGTCCTGGCTGGTGGCCATTGGCAGCACGTTGTGGCCATCGACCATGACGATGAAGCTGGCTTCCTCGCCGTCGAGGAATTCTTCGATCACCACGCGTGAACCGGCTTCACCGAAGGCGTTGCCGGCGAGCATGTCGCGCACGGCGTCTTCGGCTTCCTGCAGGGTCATGGCGACGATCACGCCCTTGCCTGCGGCCAGGCCGTCGGCCTTGATCACGATCGGTGCGCCTTTCTCGCGCAGGTAGGCCAGCGCCGGCTCGATCTCGGTGAAGTTCTGGTAGTCGGCGGTCGGGATCTTGTGGCGAGCCAGGAAATCCTTGGTGAAGGCCTTGGAGCCTTCGAGCTGCGCTGCGCCCTTGGTCGGACCGAAGCAGTCCAGGCCGCGGCTGCGGAACAGGTCGACCACGCCAATCACCAGTGGCGCTTCAGGGCCGACAATCGTCAGGTCGACGTTCTTCTCGGCGAAATCGGCCAGTTGCTCCAGGGCGCAGACGTCGATGGCGACGTTCTCGCATTTGGCTTCGATGGCCGTGCCGGCGTTGCCCGGGGCCACGAAGACTTTCTCGACGCGTGGATCCTGGGCGACTTTCCAGGCCAGGGCGTGTTCACGGCCGCCGCTGCCGATGATCAAAACTTTCATGTCAAAACCTCGAAATCTGTCGAACGAGAGACAATGCTTCTCGCTGTACGAGGTCGCAATGAAGCAGGTAGATGCAAGGCGGGGACGGTTCCGATGAGCGGAGTTGCCTTCTGGCAATGAGCATCAGCGGAACCGGCCCCAACGCAGCAGATGCCTGCTTCAGTGCGGCCGATTGCCATAAATCAGTGGCGGAAGTGGCGCATACCGGTGAACACCATCGCAATGCCCGCTTCGTCGGCGGCGGCGATGACTTCTGCATCACGCATCGAGCCACCCGGCTGGATCACAGCGCTGATACCCACCTTGGCGGCGTTGTCGATGCCGTCGCGGAACGGGAAGAACGCGTCCGAAGCCATGACCGCACCCTGTACCTGCAGACCAGCATGCTCGGCCTTGATTGCAGCGATGCGAGCGGAGTTGACGCGGCTCATCTGGCCGGCACCGACACCGATTGTCTGGCGGTTCTTGGCGTAGACGATAGCGTTGGACTTGACGAACTTGGCGACTTTCCAGGCGAACACCAGGTCGTGGATCTCTTGCTCGGTCGGCGCGCGTTTGGTGACGACTTTCAGGTCCTCGGCGCTGATCATGCCGATATCGCGGCTCTGCACCAGCAGGCCACCGTTGACGCGCTTGAAGTCCCAGCCAGCAGCGCGTTCGGCAGGCCATTCGCCACACTCGAGCAGGCGTACGTTCTGCTTGGCGGCGACCACGTCGCGGGCGGCCTGGGAGATTTTCGGTGCGATGATCACTTCGACGAACTGACGCTCGACGATGGCCTTGGCGGTTTCGCCGTCGAGTTCGCGGTTGAAGGCGATGATGCCGCCGAACGCCGACTCGGTGTCGGTGGCGTAGGCCAGGTCATAGGCCTTGCGAATGCCACCTTCGTTTTCCGGGACCACAGCCACGCCGCACGGGTTGGCGTGCTTGACGATGACGCAGGCCGGCTTGACGAAGCTCTTCACGCACTCCAGCGCGGCGTCGGTGTCGGCCACGTTGTTGAACGACAGTTCCTTGCCCTGCAACTGGACGGCGGTGGAAATGCTGGCCTCGCCTTTCTTTTCCTCGACATAGAACGCCGCGCTCTGGTGCGGGTTCTCGCCGTAGCGCATTTCCTGGGCCTTGACGAACTGGCTGTTGAAGGTACGCGGGAACTCGCTGCGGCCTTCGGTCGACAGGGTGTCCTTGGACTGGTCGATGCTGCCCATGTAGTTGGCGATCATGCCGTCGTAGGCGGCGGTGTGCTCGAAGGCCTTGAGCATCAGGTCGAAGCGCTGGGCGTAGGTCAGGCCGCCGGCCTTGAGGCCTTCGACGATGCCGGCGTAGTCGCTGGCGTTGACCACGATGGCGACGTCCTTGTGGTTCTTCGCCGCGGAACGCACCATGGTCGGGCCGCCGATATCGATGTTCTCGATGGCGGTCGGCAGGTCGCAACCTGGCTTGCTGATGGTGGCTTCGAACGGATACAGGTTGACCGCGACCAGGTCGATCGGCTTGATGCCGTGCTCGTTCATGATGGCGTCGTCGGTGCCGCGACGGCCTAGGATGCCGCCGTGGATCTTCGGATGCAGGGTCTTGACCCGGCCGTCCATCATTTCGGCAAAGCCGGTGTAGTCGGCCACTTCCACCGCGTTCACGCCGTTATCCTTGAGCAGCTTGTAGGTGCCACCGGTGGACAGGATCTCGACACCGAGCTGTTGCAGCTCACGGGCGAACTCGAGGATACCGGTCTTGTCGGAGACGCTGATCAGGGCGCGGCGGATCGGCAGGCGGGTAGTCTGGTCGGTCATTTCGGATTCCATAACGCGGTGGAGTCAGCAAAAAAGGCGCCTCTTTCAACGGAGCCGCCTTTTCTGATTGGGATTCTGGCTTACAACAGGTCGTACTGTTTGAGCTTCTTGCGCAGGGTGCCGCGGTTGAGCCCGAGCATCTCGCTGGCCTTGGTCTGGTTGCCCTTGACGTGGTTCATCACGCTCTCGAGCAGCGGTGCCTCGACTTCCGAGAGCACCAGGTTGTACACGTCCGTGACGGTGGCGCCTTCCAGGTGGGCGAAGTAGTTGTGCAGTGCCTTCTCGACGCTGTCGCGCAGGGTCTGGCCCTCTTCGCTCGGCGTGTTCAGGTGCTGCTTCAGGTTGGCGTTGTCGCTCACGGGCGTTGTTCCACTCACTAATGTCTCGGTCATCATCGTCATGCGGCCACCCCTTGTCCGTCCTCTGTCTCAAGGCTCTGTCGACGTTCGGCGAAAAACGCCCGAACGTTGGCGCACTGCGCTTGGGTATCTTCCAAGGCATTGAAGCGGGCGCGAAACTCCCTGCCGCCCGTGCGTGTTGCCAGGTACCAGCCCACGTGCTTGCGGGCGATACGTACGCCCATCACATCCCCATAGAAGGCATGCAGCGCGGCAAGGTGCTCCAGCAGAATGCGTTCCACTTCATCCAGCCCGGGGGCCGGAAGATGCTCGCCTGTCCGCAGGTAATGCTCGATCTCGCGGAAGATCCACGGCCGCCCTTGGGCGGCACGGCCGATCAGCAGGCCGTCGGCCCCGGTGGCATCCAGCACCGCCCGGGCCTTTTCTGGCGACGTGATGTCGCCGTTGGCGAAAACCGGGATCGACACCGCCTGCTTGATTGCGGCGATGGTGTCGTACTCGGCTTCACCGGTGTACAGGTCGGCGCGTGTGCGGCCATGCACCGCCAGCGCCTGGATTCCGGCCTGTTCAGCGATCTTCGCCACGTTCAGGCCGTTCTTGTTCGAGCGATCCCACCCGGTGCGAATCTTCAGGGTGACCGGCACATCGACCGCACCGACCACCGCGTCGAGGATTTCAGCGACCAGCGCTTCATCTCTCAATAAAGCAGAGCCTGCCGCTTTGTTGCAGACTTTTTTTGCCGGACAGCCCATGTTGATATCGATGATCTGGGCACCGGACTCGACGTTGGCTCGCGCTGCCGCAGCCAGCATCTGTGCATCGCCGCCGGCGATCTGTACCGAACGGGGTTCGGGATCGCCTTCGTGGATGCGGCGCAGGCGCGATTTGCGGCTGTTCCACAGG
This sequence comes from Pseudomonas machongensis, assembly GCF_034961125.1. Lineage (NCBI taxonomy): Bacteria > Pseudomonadati > Pseudomonadota > Gammaproteobacteria > Pseudomonadales > Pseudomonadaceae > Pseudomonas > Pseudomonas machongensis. The sequence goes on from NZ_JAYFUI010000189.1 coordinate 23,924, forward strand.
TTCATGTCGCTGGTGACCATCTCCGACACCACCATGCCCGCCCCCAGACGTTTGCAAAGCGTGCGGAAAGGCTGGTCCGTCACCCCGGCCATAGGCGCGAGGATCAGGTTGTTCTGCAGTGTATATGGGCCGATGCGTACCGCCGACATAGGTGTTCCCTGTTGTGGGGCCGGATCATTGGAGTTCGAAAAAGGGATGGCATGATACCCGCTCTCGGTGACCGGATAAAGATGGAACTGGATAAAATCTGAACAGTTGTGGGCTTATGACATTTAGGTTGGTGATGTCGCCCACCGCGCTCCCTCAGGTATGGCGTGCTACTCGGGGGAGCGGAAACTCAAGCTGTAGTTCACCGCCTTGGGGCCTGGATCGAGGATGTCCAGAGCGATGTGGATCGGTGTCTGGCTAGGCATCTCGCCGCGCCCGGCCAGCTCGCCCGACAGGTACTCGCTGGGTTTGAACCGACGACTGGCGATCAACTGCCCGTTGAGGTCGGCGAAACGCAGCTCCAGCAAGGGGAAGGGTTGGCTGAAGGAGGCGCGGTTGTAGATGATCGCGTCGACGATCAGCGCGCCCTTGAAGTCCGGATGGCTGCGCACCACCAGGTTGCTGCTCTTGATACGAGCGATGTCGACTCGGGTGGGTACCTGGCAGCCGACGATCGGGCACAGTTGCTGGAACAGCGGCCGGTAACGATCGTGCCGGGCCATTTCATCGAAGTGGTAGTAGACGTACTGGAAGGCCAGCAGGCCAGCGGCGAGCAGCGCCAGGAAGCCCCAAAGCAGGCGCTTGCCCCAGTTCGGTGCGGGCTTTTGCCAGTCCAGTTGCAGCGGGTCGTCGACCACATCGACCAATGGTTCCTTGCGCGCGCGCGAGGGTTTGCTGGCCAGGACCGGCTCCAGCCGTTCGTCGTCTTCGGCGTCGTCGTGGTCGTCACGTGCCGACAGGCGCAGATTCGCGACATCGTCGTCCAGGGCCGAGAGGCCTTTTTCCGGACGAGGCTCGTCGAGGGACGAGAGCTGCTCGGTGGCTGGTTCGTCGTGTTCGGCGGGCAAGTGTGCGGGGGTGTCTTCGTCGTCGAGCTCAAGCGTCTGTCCGAGGGTTGGCTCGGTACGCTCCTGGGCTATCGGTTCCAGGTCGAGGGGTTCCTGCTCGACCAGAACCGGTGCAGGTGTGGGTTGCGAGTCGGGCTCGAGGCGGTCATCGGTTGCGGTGCCGAAGGGCTCGTCACCATGTTGCTCCGGGTGCTGATCGTCACGCCGCGCCTGCAAGGATTCGTCGCGCTCGGCGTTTTGGCGCTCGGGGCGAGGGCCGCGTCGCTCCAGGCGCGCAAGCTCCTGGTCCAGATCCATGGCATCCAGCGTGGCAGCCCAGTCGTCCTGGCTCGGCGCGGGTGGCTCGACCGCAGGCGTTGCTGGCACCGGTGGCGCCACCGGTACCGTGGCGACCGGCGGCGCAGCCTCCTGGCTTTGCTCGAGCAGCTGCCGGGCGGCATTGAACACCTGCAGGCACTGGCCACAACGCACCACCCCACGGGCCACGCTCAACTGGTGATACGTGACGCGAAAACGCGTCTGGCAATGCGGGCACTGGGTGACGAAACTGTCGGTCATGCGGCGATCCGGGCGTTGTGCAGGGTTGGAGTCTGGTGCTTCACGAACTGTAGCCTAGCGACGACGGCCGCTGATACGCACCCAGCCATCGCGCACGACGATCGGGTCGAGGTCGAAGTCGGCGGCGTAGGCAGCAGCCACTTCCTCGCCCTGCTCGGCGAGAATGCCCGACAGCGCCAGGAGGCCACCAGGGCGCACCAGGCCGGACAACTGCGGGGCCAGGGAGACCAGCGGGCCGGCCAGGATGTTGGCGACCAGCACGTCGGCCTGCATCGCCGGCATGTGCTCGGGCAGGTACAGCGCCAGCTTCTCGTCGGCGATGCCGTTGCGCTGGGCATTGTCACGCGAGGCTTCGATGGCCTGCACGTCGATGTCGGTCCCCACCGCTTCGCGGGCGCCCAGCAGCAGGGCGGCAATGGCCAGGATGCCCGAGCCGCAGCCAAAGTCGAGCACCTGGGTGCCTGCGAGCGACTGGCCGTCGAGCCATTCCAGGCACAGAGCGGTGGTCGGATGGGTGCCGGTGCCGAAGGCCAGGCCCGGGTCGAGCAGCAGGTTGACGGCGTCTTTCTCCGGGGCCTCATGCCAGCTCGGCACGATCCACAGGCGTTGGCCGAAACGCATCGGTTGGAAACCGTCCATCCAGCTACGTTCCCAGTCCTGGTCCTCGATGACTTCGGCCTGGTGCTCGGGGAGCTCTGCACCGGTCAGCAGCTGCAAGTGGGCGAACACCGCTTCGGGCTCGGCATCGGCTTCGAACAAGGCCAGTAGATGCGTGTGCGACCACAGTGGGGTGGTGTTGAGGTCCGGTTCGAAGATCGGCTGGTCTTCGGCATCCATGAACGTGACCGAGACGGCGCCGACTTCGAGCAGGGCGTCTTCGTAGGTTTCGGCTTGTTCCGGGCTGATGGCCAGACGTACTTGCAGCCAGGGCATGGCGGGCACCTTAAATGTGGTTCGGTGTGATTCGAAGAGGCAGTCTGCGACTGCCAAATCGAGCATTTTACGCGAGCGCGCCCCGTACGGACAGGCCGGAGGATGATCCGTCGAACAAATAACTACCGCTGGCCGTGCCGCGGCGCTACCTAGAATTCGGGCCCCCCAGCCTACGAGGTATAGCGTCATGAACGATCAGCCCGCTACCCATTCCCCCATTGACGATTCGTCGGCCCACTCCATCATCGAGCGACTCGGGCGCTGGAGTGCGGCCTTCGAGCAACGACGCAACTCCCAGCTGAGCTTTATCGAGGCAATCGAAAGCGACGCGCTTGTGCAACTGCGCACCTACTACACCGAAGATATCGACCCGACTTTCATCCAGGACCTGCTGGATGCCGCTCTGCAGCGCCTGGCCACCCAGCAGCCGGTGCTCTATGACGAAGCAGAACATGCCATCTATCGCATCAGCGACGGTGAGCCGCTCGAAGTGCCGCTGGAACGGCGCCAGCAGGTCGAACAACTGGTGGAGGGCATCGGTGGGCGCATGGTTGAAACCTACCGGGATTACCTCGGCCGCCATTGGCAGGCGAAGCCCCAGGGGTTGAGTGATGTACTCGAGTATCAGAAGCGAATCAGCCAACGTTGCGAGCAACACTGTCTTGATCTTGACGCCGCGCTGGGCGCGCCGCAGGTCGCCGGGATGACCAGTGTCCAGGTGCGGGCGCTGATTCGGGAGCGGGAGCGGGACTGGCATGCGCAGCCTGCGCTGTTGCTTCTTGCCGATGACGATGAGAAGCAAGTGATCGACAGGCTTGTCCGCAAGCACCTGCCGGAGTGGTATCGCAATTTGAATGCCGAGGACGTCGCGGCGCTGAATGCTGCTCAGGGTGCTTGTTACGGAGCACAGTCAACGCTCGAAAACTTGCTCGGTAGTGCGCGCTCGTTGCGTGAGCATGCGGGCAGCCTGGCGAGCGCCTATCTGCGCGAGCATTTCGACCTGCCACTGTCTGCCGACCTCATCACCGTCAAATGCGAACCGTCAGCCACGGAAAATGTGAGCGTCAGGACACAGACGCTTACCGAACTGGTGATGGAAGGCGCCATTGACGTGACGCAGGTATACAAGCCGCTCCAGGTAAGTATGCCGTTACTGCATTGCAAGCCACCTTCCGCTGAGCAACTGCAGGTCTTGTTGAGCGAACTCGATGCACCGCACAGCTTCCTGACGACCCTCAAGCAACGCCATCAGGACGCTGAAGTCGGGTTGGCGCAGCTAGAACTCTATGACATGCAATTGCGCTACAGCCTGCTGATTGCCAGCAAGAAAGGGCACCTGTCGGATGCGCGTCATGATCAGGTCGTGGCATTGCTCGCCCAGGAGCCGCCAGGCGACGAGATCTGCCCTCTGCAGTTGTGGGCGGGCGCAGATTGCAGTGACTTGTTGTTGTTCGCCGTAGCAGATGACGCCTTTGTGCTGTATGCCCCTGGTAAACCAGATGGCCAGGAGTGGATAGAGCTGGTATCACAGCGCGCGCTCAACAGTGAAATCGGTGGTTGGTTGGCGGAGGAAACGGGTCGTCATTATCTGTTGAGCCAGGTTCCCTTCGATCAACGAGCCACGGTCAGTGCATCCATCCTGAGCATCGTGGAAAAACCTTCCGAATGGTCCCTGAGTCTGGATCGCAGGAGAGCCCTGAGGGGGTACGAGGCATGCTTGGCCGAGCGGGTGCGCTTGAGCAATAAAAAGGCCGAGGATGAGATCGAGGCCTCTATTGCGCCGTATTACGCACTTAACCTGAACATTGGCCAAAAGCGCGTGATCAACCTGGAAAAGCAGGTGGCGTTGCAAGCTGAGCACGTGTTTGCCGCGTCGATGCAGGATTATGAAGGTTTTCACGCGTTCGCCCGGCGTACCGTCGAGACTGCCATCAAGCCTTACCTGGCCGACAAGGGCATCACCGAACAGGTTGACCCGGAGTCTATTCTGTTCGATCTGCCGTCCACAGGCACGGATACGCCGCTGACGATGAACCTGGTCGATCTGGTCTGCTATGGATATGACGACAATTCTGGCCTGGACAACCCGAATAAGGGCGTGCGCTCTCTGGTTGGCCAGGACCTGAGTGCTCTGCGCAGCCACGACTTTACGCGCTATGCACGTCGCGCTTACGTTGGCGAGACGTACATCACACACATACGCGAACACTATCTGAACGAGTCCTCGGCGGATTATGCGGCTCGCCGGAAGATGTTCGGTCGTGCGCTGATCTCGGCGATGGACCGCGATTTGCGCCTGGCCAGTATCAAGGCTGAACTCGATCAAGCGACCTATACGAAACTGATTGCACTGGTGACGGCGCTGGGGCGGACGTTGAGCCAGCCCGACATCGTCAGTGAGTCGGAAACGGTGGTCGAGAGTTCGGGGGTGTTTCGCTTGTCGATCGACGGCTGTTTCGTTCTGGGCGCCTATGTCCTGCGCGATGTGGCAGACAAAGTGGCGACTGACTGGCTGTATACCCCGGACGCCCCGGATGGTGTTCTGCTGCGTCCCTATCAGTCCTTGAACGCCACAGGTACGGGCGTGCTTTACGATTATCTGCTCAACCGCGTTACGTTGGCCTCCAGATCCAAGGTCAGCACGCGTCTGAAGAGGTTGGCCAGTGGCGACAGTCATCGTGATTCCCTGCGTGGGCTCAACCAGGTGGTAACGGTGGCCGGGGAGTACAACGCGTTCATCGAGCATGCGCTCGCCGATGTCGAGGATGCGACCCTTGGCAAAGCCGAGGTCATTCGCGCCCAGGTGTTCAAAGGCGTTTTGTTCAGCGCACTGCCATTGCTGGTGTATCCACCGTTCGCCATAGCGTTTGGTGCCTTCATGACCGCCTCCGCTTTGAAAAAGGCCATTGTCGCCCATACTCGATGGGAAACCGCGGCGGCCCTGCAGAACTGGCTGGAAGCGTCGTGGAGTTTGTTGGGGGCGGTGTTGAGTGTGCCGGGAGTGAGCCTGGGAATGCTCAAATCAGCGCTTGCGCCCTTGCGCCAGGCAGTTGTTCGCCGCCCGCAGGTGACGGGTGCGACACGAACCCCCTCCCTGCAGTTCGACAAGTCCTGGGCAGTCAAGAGCAAGCCTGGCGATCTGCACAAGGTGACGGAGGACGGCATCTGGAAGGGCACCTACCGCAGCGGCGCCGAGGACGCTGCCAATGCAGAGCATTTCATCCACTCGGGCGGTCGTTACTACAAGGTCACACACGACGTCGAGCAGGCCACCTTACGGGTGTTCAAGGCCAATCGCCCGCAGAGCTACCATCGCCAGGCAGTGCGATTGCATGAAGATGGCCGATGGGTTGCCAACAGCACAGGCCTTCGCGGCGGCAATCATGTGCAGGATGCTGGAACCCTGGCGCAGGCACGGCAAATTACCGACGGTGAGGGTGCGCCATCGCAGATACGTGGCGCTCTGCAGGGAGAAGCCGTAGTGGCGCGACACTTGGGGAGGGCGGATGACTACCTGTATACCGTCAATGCACAGTCCTGTGTGGCGGTATCCTTGTATAACCCTGCAACACGTGCAGGTGCGGTACTGCATGTTGATCACAATGTCCGCAGCCTGATCGAGCCCGCACTGCGGCAAGTGCTGACGGAGATTGGTGCTGCGCAGAATGGCGCGGGCGTCAGGGCAGTCATGGCTGGCGGCGACTGGCTGGGAGGTGTGGATATCGGCGGCGTCGTGCGGACGTTGCTCAGGCGCCAGGGAATCCAGGCAAGCTGGCAGCACTGGTCGTTCTCGTCGTGTTTTGGCGGTAGCTATGGCATGACGCTGAACCTGGGGAGCGGAGTTACGCGTGTCTACCGAACGCCTGCGAGGTTGGTCGAGCAAGTGCTTGATCCGATCATGAAGCAGGCCAATTTCCGGGTGCCGGGTGTGCCCGCTCGCGCCTTCAGATTCAAAAGCCGTTTCCGCGCCGGCCCACTGTATGAGCGGTCAGGCGGAGTCGTGGAAGATGCTGCCGGATTGGCGCCGGGCCGGGACGAACTCGCCTTGCAGGCGATCTCCGTGGTGAGCGTCTGACAACCAGGTATCACGCTCACGCGAGTCAGGCTGACCTGCTCGATCCTGCGCAGGTGGCAAAAAAAACCGATGCCAGATTCTGGCATCGGTTTTTTTGTGGCATCCCCGGCTTTTCTGAAAGGCCAATGGCTGGCATCGCAGCGATTGCCGGGCGTGCTACCTCAACAAGCGATCACTCCTGGTTGGCCAGTTTGTGCTCGAGGTAGTGGATGTTGATGCCGCCTTTGCAGAAACCTTCATCACGCACCAGGTCGCGGTGCAGCGGGATGTTGGTCTTGATACCGTCGACAACGATCTCGTCCAGGGCATTACGCATGCGCGCCATGGCTTCGTCGCGGTCCTTGCCGTAGGTGATCAGCTTGCCGATCAGCGAGTCGTAGTTCGGCGGAACCGAATAGCCGCTGTACAGGTGCGAATCGACCCGCACGCCATTGCCACCCGGGGCATGGAAATGCTTGACGGTACCTGGGCTCGGAATGAACTTCTTCGGGTCTTCGGCATTGATCCGGCACTCCAGCGAGTGACCGCGGATCACCACGTCTTCCTGGCGGAACGACAGCTTGTTGCCAGCGGCGATGCTGAGCATCTCCTTGACGATGTCGATGCCGGTGACCATCTCCGAAACCGGGTGCTCGACCTGGACGCGGGTGTTCATCTCGATGAAGTAGAAGCGACCGTTCTCGTACAGGAACTCGAAAGTACCTGCACCGCGGTAGCCGATCTCGATGCAGGCATCGACGCAACGCTTGAAGACTTCCTGGCGGGCCTTCTCGTCGATACCGGGGGCCGGCGCTTCTTCCAGTACCTTCTGGTGACGGCGCTGCAGCGAGCAGTCGCGGTCGCCCAGGTGCACGGCGTTGCCCTGGCCATCGGACAGTACCTGAACTTCCACGTGACGTGGATTGGTCAGGAACTTTTCCAGGTAGACCATCGGGTTGCCGAACGCAGCACCGGCTTCGGTACGGGTCAGCTTGGCCGAGGCGATCAGGTCTTCTTCCTTGTGCACCACGCGCATGCCGCGACCACCACCGCCACCGGCGGCCTTGATGATCACCGGATAGCCGACTTCACGGGCGATGGCCAGTGCAGTTTCTTCGTCTTCCGGCAGTGGGCCGTCGGAGCCCGGCACGGTCGGGACGCCCGACTTGATCATCGCATCCTTGGCCGAAACCTTGTCGCCCATCAGGCGGATGGTGTCGGCTTTAGGGCCGATGAAGGCGAAACCGGATTTCTCCACCTGCTCGGCGAAGTCGGCGTTCTCGGCGAGGAAGCCGTAGCCCGGGTGGATGGCGGTGGCGCCAGTCACTTCGGCGGCAGCGATGATCGCCGGGATGTGCAGGTAGGATTCTTTCGACGATGCAGGGCCGATGCAGACCGATTCGTCTGCCAGGCCCAGGTGCATCAGTTCGCGGTCAGCGGTGGAGTGGACCGCGACGGTCTTGATGCCCAGCTCTTTGCAGGCACGCAGGATCCGCAGGGCAATTTCCCCGCGGTTGGCGATCAGGACTTTTTCGAGCTTCCCAGACATCGTTGGCTCTCCGCGATTCAAACGATGGTGAACAGCGGCTGGTCGAACTCAACCGGCTGACCGTCTTCCACCAGGATGGCGTCGATGACACCGCCGATATCGGCTTCGATGTGGTTCATCATCTTCATGGCTTCGACGATGCACAGGGTGTCGCCTTTCTTCACCGACTGACCGACTTCAGCGAAGTTCGGCGAGGTTGGCGAAGGCTTGCGGTAGAAGGTACCGACCATCGGCGAGCGGATCACGGTGCCTTTGAGGGCAGGTGCTGCAGCGGCTTCGGCAGCCGGGGCGGCGGCCACGGGGGCTGCGGCGGCAGGGGCTGGAGCGGCAAATTGCGCTGGGGGTGCGAAGTACTGGGCGCCGGCAGGTTGTTTGCTGTTACGGCTGATGCGAACGGACTCTTCGCCTTCCTTGATCTCCAGTTCGTCGATGCCGGACTCTTCCAGCAGTTCGATCAGCTTTTTGACTTTACGGATATCCATTAATCAGCAACTCCCAAGGTTCGGTCGGGGACTTAATTATCAAAACGTGTCGAAAACGTTTCTTCGTAGTGTTTCGAAGCCCAGGCATGTAGGCCTGGGCTTTGCGTCATCAGGGCTGTGCGTTGGCAGCCAGGTGTTCCAGAGCAGACTCCAGGGCCAGCCGGTAACCGCTGGCGCCCAGGCCGCAGATCACGCCCACTGCCACATCGGAGAAGTAGGAGTGATGACGGAACGGTTCACGCTTGTGCACGTTGGAGAGGTGCACTTCGATGAATGGGATGCTCACAGCGAGCAATGCGTCACGTAATGCGACGCTGGTGTGGGTGAAAGCGGCCGGGTTGATCAGGATGAAGTCCACGCCTTCGTTGCGCGCGACATGGATACGGTCGATCAGTTCGTACTCGGCATTGCTCTGCAGGTACTGCAGGTGGTGGCCGGCGGCGCGCGCGCGCTGCTCGAGGTCCTGGTTGATCTGGGCGAGGGTGACGGCGCCGTAGACTCCCGGCTCGCGGGTGCCGAGCAGGTTGAGGTTGGGGCCGTGCAGCACCAGTAGGGTGGCCATCTGCGGTTTCCTTGGTTTTGTAGGGCAATTCGACATAGCGCGGCGACTATGCCGCAATAGACTAGCGAGTGTCCAGTTCTCTGCAATAGCCAGCACGATGACCGAGATTCGCGCAAAGTATGTGACCAGATGATGAGCTCTGGTCACTTCGTTGGAGAAAGTTACCGGTGCGCGGGAAGTTATAGACCGAGTTTGCTGCGCGTGCCGGTGAGAATTTTCGCAAATTCGTCGGCGTTCACCTCGCCTACCACCCGATCAGTGGTCATTTCGCTGCCGTTTGCGGCAAAAAACAACAGGGCGGGTGGGCCGAACAGCGTGTAGCGGTCGAGCAGGGCGCGCTGTTCGGCGTTGCTCTCGGTCAGGTCGAACCGCAACAGCTTCAAGCCGTTCAGTTGGGCCTGCACCTGTGGCGCGTTGAGTACTTCGTGTTCGATCACCTTGCAACTGATGCACCAGTCGGCGTACCAGTCCAGCAGCACCGGCTGGCGTTCGGCCTTGGCCTGGGCCAATGCGGCTTCCAGGGCGGCAGGGGTGGTGAGGGTTTGCCACGCATCTGCCTGGGGGGAAGCGTGGGACGAGGTGCTGACGCCGGGGCCGGGCAATGGACGCAGAGGATCGCCCTGACCCGCGAGGGCGCCGTACCAGCACGCCAGTGCATAGACCAGGCAGAGCAGCCCCAGCAGCTGGGCCAGGCGTTGACGTGGGGTCTTGACCACGAACTCCAGCGCGCCGAGGAACAGCGCCACGCCTGCCGACAACAGGCCGATCAGCAGCAAGGTCACCGGCCCCGGCAACACGCGGCTGAGCAGGCCAAGCGCCACGCCCAGCAGCAGGACCCCGATCACGTTCTTCACCGTGTTCATCCACGCCCCGCTCTTGGGCAGCCAGGCGGCACCGCCGGTCGCCACCAGCAGCAGTGGCGCGCCCATGCCCAATCCGAGCGCGAACAGCTTCAGTGCCCCGCCCAGGGCATCGCCGCTGGCGCTGATATAGAGCAGGGCACCGGCCAGTGGTGCCGACACGCAGGGCGAGACCAGCAGGCTGGAAAGCACGCCCAGCACTGCAGCACCCAGCAGCGAACCGCCGCGGGTATTGCTCGCGATGCGGTCCAGGCGTTGGCTCAGGGCGTGCGGCAGCTTGAGTTCGAACAGCCCGAACATCGCCAGGGCGAACACCACGAAGAACAGGGCGAAGGGCACCAGTACCCAGGCCGACTGCAGACGTGCCTGCAGGTTGAGGCTGGCACCGAACAGGCCCATCAGCGCACCGAGCGCGGCAAAGCTGGCAGCCATCGGTAGCACGTAGGCCAGCGAAAGGCTGAAGCCGCGCCACCCTCCCACCTGGCCGCGCAGCACCACGCCCGAGAGAATCGGCAGCATCGGCAGCACGCAGGGGGTGAAGGTCAGGCCCAGACCGGCGAGGAAGAACAGCAGCAAGGTCTGCCAGCTCCAGCCCTCGGCCGTGGTGGTAGGCAAGGTGCTGCCTTCGCCGGGAATCGACAGTCGTGCGGTTTCCGGCGGATAGCACAATCCCTTGTCGGCGCAGCCCTGGTAGCCGACCAGCAAGGTGAAGGCGCGCGAGTCGGTGCGCGGTACTTCGATGTCGACGATGCCATGGTAGACCTCGACATCGCCGAAGAACTCGTCGTGCTTGGCTTCGCCTTGGGGAATCCGTGCGTTGCCGAGGGCGATGTCGGCCGGCTCGCTGCGAAACTGGAAGCGATGGCGATAGAGGTAGTAGCCCTCGGTGGCGACGAAGCGCAGCTTGATCGACTGTGCATCGGCGCTGATCAGGTCGAGCTTGAAGGCTTCGTGGACCGGCAGGAAATCGGCGCTGTTGGACAGCGAGGCGGCGCCGAGGGTGGCGCTGGGACGGTTGTCGAGCAGGCCTGAGGCGAAGGTGGGGCTGGCCAGCAGCAGGAACAGCAGGAGGAACAGGCGGCGCATGGCGGACTCGCGAGGCGGAACGTGCCCGGCATGATAACGGAGTTGGCTGGAGGCGGGGATGACAGGTGGTCGCAGGTTCGGCTGCTTGCAGGCCTGGCCCCTTCGCGGGCAAGCCCGCTCCCACTGGGTAGCGGCGAGGAAACCTCCTGCTGGCGCGGTTCCTGTGGGAGCGGCGGTTCGCCGCTGCGACTTGCCCGCGAAGGAGCCAGGCCTGTCGATTACACCCTGAAGGCCCCCACAGCGGTATTCAGCTCACCACCCAGTTGCAGCAACTGCTCACCCTGCTCGCGCCCTTCGCCGATGCGTTGCAGGTTGTCCTCACCGAGCGCATGAATCCGCTCGCTGTGGTCGCGGATCTCGCTCACTGCACCGCTCTGCTGGGCGGTGACGTCGGCAATCCTCACCGCTGTATCGGAGATGGTGCGAATCGCGCTGACGATCTCATCCAGCGCACCATCCGCCGCCTGGGCCTGGCTGGCGGTGGCTTCGGCGTGTTCGAGCTGGGTGCGCATGCCATTCACCGATTCGCGCGCCGCCTGCTGCAGGCGGTCGATCAGCGCCTGGATTTCGCCGGTGGCGCCGGTGGTGCGCTGGGCCAGCGAACGCACTTCGTCGGCCACCACGGCAAAGCCGCGGCCCATTTCCCCGGCGCGGGCCGCTTCGATCGCTGCGTTGAGGGCCAGCAGGTTGGTCTGCTCGGCGATCGAGCGGATCACCGTCAGCACGCCACCGATGGTCGCCGACTCCTCGGCCAGCTGTTCGATCAACTGCGCATTGCCCTGCACCTCATCGACCAGTGCTCGCAGGCCGGAGAGGCTGTGGCCGATCACCGCCTGGCCGTGCTCCACGGCGCGCCCGGCGTCGCGGCTGGCATCGGCGGCCGAACTGGCATCGCCGGCCACCTGCTGGATGGTCGCTTCGAGCTCGCTCAGGGCATCGCGGATCTGTGCGGTATCGCCTGCCTGGCGTTCGGCACCGTCATGCAGCGCGCTGCTCATGCCGGCCAGGGCATGGCTGCTGCCTGCGACTTGCTCGGCGTTGTGGCGGATGGTGCCGACCAGCGTCACCAGGTACTGGCGCAGCCGGTTGAGCGACTCCTGGATGTCGTGCAGTTCGAGGTTGGTCTTGCCAAGGGCGACCGGCTGGGCAAAATCGCCCTCGGCCCAGCGCGACAGGGCCGGCGCAAGGCTGGTGAGGGTGCGTGTCAGGCGGCGCTGCAAGGTGTCGATGAGCAGGGCGATCAGCAGGATCAGGCCGATCATCAGGCCCTGGATGACCCGGACCTCGCCAGCGATCTTCGCGTGCTGACCACGCACCTCTGGTTCCAGTCCGGCGATGGCCTTTCGCACAGCGTCGAGGCGCTCGCTGGTGCTGGCGGCCAGTACGGCACGACGCTCGATCTGTTCACGGGTGCGCTGCAGTTCGGCCGGATAGCGACCGAGCAAGCTCTGCAATTCACGCTTGAGGCTCACGGCAACGTCTTCCTTCTGCTCGCTGCCCTGGCTTTGCAGGCCCATCATCGCGGCGAAGTCGTCGGCGTTGGATTCGGCCGCGCGGGTCACCCCCAGCAACGGCAGGCTGTCGATGATTTGCGCCTGGGCGCGGATCTGTTGCAGTTCACGCTCCACTTCGTCGGCCAGTTCCGCGCGACCGCTGCTGACCAGCTTGTCGCGGGCCAGTGCCAGGCGGCCCAGGTGCAGCGAGGCGTCCATCAGCGGGGCCAGGTAGCGACCAGCCTCGGCGCTGCCGCTGTCGCGGGCATAACCGGCCAGTTGCTCAAGGTTGGCGCCCAGCTCGCGCTCGGCTTGCAGCAGCAGTGCCTGCGGATCACCGGCCAGCTTGCCGGCGGCCAGCAATTCGTTGGCGGTGAAGCCCTGCAGGCTGTCCAGGCTCGGGCGAAGCTTGGCGGCCAGTGCGTCTGGCCATTCTCCAAGGGCGCTGTGCAGCTGCTTGTTGGCCTCCATGGCCGAGGCGTGGCGCAGGGCGTCGCCGCTGGCCAGGTAGGCCTGGATATTGGCGGCGGCCTCGTTCTGGAACTGCTGGGACAGCCCCAGGTAGCGCTCCATCATCTGGTAGGGGCGCTCGAGTGCACGTTGCGACCACCACAGGGTTGCGCCCAGGGCGAAGCACACGGTCACCAGCAAGAGGGTGTTGAAATTGGTCAGCCACTTCAGGCGCATAGCCGCGAACTTCCTGCGGGAATGGAGAGGTAGGTGCCTGAAGTTATTGCGATTTTGTGACCGGGTGATGACGAGGACGGGGTGGCGCCATAAAAAAGTGGCAGAGTGCCAGTCTAGGGCTCGACCCTCACCACGCAATTGCGCCCCGCGTGCTTGGCCCGGTACAGCGCCTCATCCGCCGCGCTGGCCATGGTCAGCGCGTCCAGCGTGTCATCGAGTTGCACCACCCCGGCGCTGAAGGTGCACTGCAGGTCGTTCGGCTGGGCGGGATAGTGGATTTCGGCGAAGCGCTGGCGGATTTCGTCGAGGACCTTGTGCGCAGCTTCCAGCCCGGTGTTGGGCATGACGATGGCGAATTCCTCGCCGCCATAGCGGCCGATGAAATCGGTCTTGCGCAGGCGCTGCTTGAGGAACAGCGCCAGGCTCTTGATCACCCGGTCGCCCATGGGATGGCCATGCCGGTCGTTGATCTTCTTGAAATGGTCGATGTCGAGCATGGCGAAGCTCAGTGGGTGTTCCTCGCGGCGGGCGCGGAAACTGCAGTCTTCGAGCAGTTGCAGGATGTGGGTATGGTTGTACAGCCCCGTCAGGCTGTCGCGCACCATGCGCGCCTTGAGATGACGGGCGCGGGCGGCGCGGTTGCGCACGGTGGTCACCAGATGGCGGGCGCGTATCGGCTTGGTGAGGAAGTCGTCGCCACCTTCGCTCATGGCGTCGAGCTGCTTGTCCAGGTCGTCCTCGGCCGACAGGTAGATGATCGGTACGCTGACATAACGGTCGTTGTGGCGGATCACCTTGGCCAGTTCGGTACCGGTGCAGTCGGGCATGTACATGTCGAGGATGATCAGGTCGGGCTGGAAGTCAGCGAGCTCGGCCATGGTGCGGATCGGCTCGGTGAGCGTGCGGGTGATGATGCCGGCGCCGTTGAGCAGGCGCTCGGTGTGCATGGCCTGGGCGCGCGAGTCATCGATGATCAGCACCCGAAACGGGTCGTATTGGGCGGCGCTGGTCAGCAGTTCGACCTTCTCCAGCAGGCTGGACGCCTCCAGGGTGCCGGTGAGGAACTCCTGGCCGCCGGCGCGCACGGCGGCCAGGCGGGTCGGGGTGTCGGTCTCGTGGAGGCTGAAGAACAGCAGCGGAATGTGCAGCTCCAGCCTTTGCTGGGCTTCGGCGGCCAGTTTGAGGCCCTGGCCGGGGCCACTGAAATCGACATCCATGACGATGGCCGAAGGCAGGCGTTCGCTCATCGAGGCACGAAAGGCATCGGCGTTGCCCAGTGCCTGCACACCCAATCCGAAGAACTCCAGCTGTTGCGCCAGGCGTTCGGCGCGGTCATGGTCCTGCAGCAGGATGTACACCGGCTTGCGCAAGGGCGGCAGGGGCACATGATCGAGCTGGTCGCCCTTGCGCAGGCCGGTGCGCGACAAGCGTTGCATCAGGCGATTGAGCTCGCCGATCAGTTCTGAATTGAGCCGCGTGCTGTTCGCTTCGATGGCCCTCAGCGTCTGCTCGATGGCCGTCGACAGGCTGCCGTGCTCGGGCTGTTCGAAACGGTCGGCGTAGCGTTGCAGGCGCAGATTGGCGTCGCTCAGCTCGCCCAGCCCTGCGCTCGACCACTCGCCACGCTGCAGGCGTTGCCAGATTTCGAGAATCTGTCGGGCCTGATGGATGACCCGCTGGGCGAAATGCTGCTTCAAGCGCTCGTGGCTGGGCTCGGCTGGCTGGGTCATGTCCTGACTGCTTGTTGGAGGTTGGGGTGCAGGTTCAATGATGGCTCTATGCTAGCAGGTCTTTTCCTGCTCGCGAGTGCTGTGAATCAACAAAGCGTTCAGGCCCGATTATTCAGTTTCCGACCCATTGGTCGCTTATGCGTATGGCGGCGTCTGCTTTATAGTGCTGGGACGCGGGCTTGCCGTGGCACCCTGGCCGAGGCCTGTGGTCCAAGCCCCTGAACCGTCATGATTGATTAAGGACAACGCCATGCTGGACTGGAAAAACCGTGAGGCCAAGGCCGAGCGCCCTGAGCGCGCCGATGGCCGTGGCGCCGCCACCCGTAGCTACCTCGGCGGACTCTGGAGCCGCGCCCTGGGCATTCTGATCGGCCTGTACCTGCTGGTGTGCATCGGCCTTGGCTGGTACTGGAGCGAAGAGCCCGACCTGTTCCCGGTGCAACAGAACGCCCAGGCTGCGGCCGAGCGTAACGGCCAGCAGATGGTGGTTGGCTATACCACCATCGAAACCCTCAAGAACGTTGCCGGCACCCTGCTCGACAAGCCGGGCGGTTATATCTCCAACGACCGCTTCCCGCCGGGGTTGTGGATGGACAACATGCCGAGCTGGGAATATGGCGTGCTGGTCCAGGTGCGCGACCTGTCGCGTGCGCTGCGCAAGGACTTCGCTCGCTCGCAGTCGCAATCGACCGAAGACGCCGACCTGGCCAAGGCCGAGCCGCGCTTCAACTTCGACAACAAGAGCTGGATCCTGCCGTCCAGCGAGTCGGAGTTCGAGGAAGGTATCAAGTCGCTCAACCGCTATCAGGTGCGCCTGGCCGCTGGCGACCAGGGCGCGATCTTCTACACCCGCGCCGACAACCTGAACAACTGGCTGGGCGACGTTGCCACGCGTCTGGGCTCGTTGTCTCAGCGTCTGTCGGCGAGCGTGGGACGGGTCAAGCTCAACAGCAACCTGAAGACCGAAACCGTCCAGGCCGGCCAGGCACCGCAGGTCGACGAGGAAATCGTCGAGACGCCATGGCTGCAGATCGACAACGTCTTCTACGAAGCCCGCGGCCAGGCCTGGGCGCTGTCGCATCTGCTGCGTGCCATTGAGGTCGACTTCGCCGACGTACTGGCCAAGAAGAACGCCACCGTCAGCGTGCGCCAGATCATTCGTGAGCTGGAAGCTTCGCAGGAGCCGCTGTGGAGCCCGATGGTACTCAACGGCAGTGGCTTCGGCATGTGGGCCAACCACTCGCTGGTGATGGCCAACTACATTTCCCGGGCCAACGCCGCAGTCATCGACCTGCGTCAGTTGCTCTCGCAAGGATGACCATCAATCCCGCCGAGGTCGCGCACCGCGCGGCCTCCGATGCTGAGCTGGTGGCCTGGGTGGACGAGCACGACCAGTACCTGGGCGCCCTGGCGCGGGCCGAGTTGCGCGAGCGTGGGCTGATCGGGCGCTGCACGTTCATTCTGCTGTTCAACAGCCAGGGCGAGCTGTGCGTGCACCGGCGCACCTTGAGCAAGGCGTTGTATCCCGGGTACTGGGATGTGGCGGCCGGTGGCATGGTCGGGGCGCACGAGGAGTACGCCGAGTCTGCGGCCCGCGAGCTGGAAGAGGAATTGGGCATCGCCGGCGTGACGTTGCGCTTTCACGAGAAGTTCTACTTCGACCAGCCGGGCAACCGGCTGTGGTGCGCGGTGTTCTCGGCGGTGTCCGATGCGCCGCTGCGGTTGCAGCCTGAAGAGGTCATCGAGGCGCGCTTCGTCACGGTGGAGCAGGCAGAGGCCGAGAGCCGGAAGAAGGACTTCTGTCCGGACTCGCTGGCGGCGTTGCAGCGCTACAAGGCGAGCCTGTAGCAGCCGGCGCTCCCCCACGTCGCAAAACATTCGCAAAATGCCGCAATCCAGTACTTAGCAAGCCAAGGATTTATCGTTACACTGCGCGCCCTTTTCGGGCTGTCGCAACACCTGCGACAGTAGCGCCGCCCCTGCCAGAGTGGGGCTTCGCGGTCGGTCCAGTCCCCCTGTGGTCCGACCAGTTTTTGTCCTCAGCAAGAGGAACAAAAGTGGCCAAGAAAGCTTCTTCCTTCTCCGCCCTCGGCGGTCTCGTGTTTTCCACCGACGCTGGTCGGCACTGCCCCGACTGCAGCAAGCCGGTGGACGCGTGTGTCTGCAAGCAGCAACTCATCCCCGAAGGCGATGGCATCGCCCGGGTACGTCGTGAAAGCAAAGGGCGTGGCGGCAAGACCGTCACTACCATTACCGGCGTCCCGCTGCCGCTCGAGCAGCTCAAGGATCTCGCCAGCACGCTCAAGCGTCGATGCGGTACCGGTGGCGCCCTCAAAGACGGCGTCATCGAGATCCAGGGTGATCACGTCGAGCTGTTGCTCGCCGAACTGATCAAGCAGGGCTTCAAGGCGAAGAAGTCCGGCGGCTGAGCCAGCCCGCAGGATTTTTTGCCCAGTGCTTTCTAAACTCGTTTCCGTTGCCGGGGTCTACCCCCGAAGACGGACGAATCGTCATTTTCAGCTTCTACACTGCGCCCGCACC
This sequence comes from Pseudomonas machongensis, assembly GCF_034961125.1. Lineage (NCBI taxonomy): Bacteria > Pseudomonadati > Pseudomonadota > Gammaproteobacteria > Pseudomonadales > Pseudomonadaceae > Pseudomonas > Pseudomonas machongensis. The sequence continues at coordinate 41,514 of NZ_JAYFUI010000189.1, forward strand.
CATCGCGGGGCAGTGTCTTGACTTATCTATAGGGGACTTGAATGTCCGTACGACGCACACGCAAGGACGATGGCAGCCAATGGACCGTGGCCGACAGCCGCAGTGTTTATGGTATCCGCCATTGGGGCGCTGGTTATTTCGCCATCAATGAAGCCGGGCGTGTCGAAGTACGCCCTAACGGCCCCGACAGCGCGCCGATCGATCTCTTCGAGCAGGTCGACGAGCTGCGCCAGAGTGGCCTGTCGCTGCCCCTGCTGGTCCGCTTCCCGGACATCCTGCAGGACCGCGTACGCCAACTGACCGGTGCCTTCGACGCCAACATCGCGCGCCTGGAGTACCAGAGCCAGTACACGGCCCTTTATCCGATCAAGGTCAACCAGCAGGAAGCGGTGGTCGAGAACATCATCGCCACGCAAAACGTCTCGATCGGCCTCGAAGCCGGCTCCAAGCCCGAGCTGCTGGCCGTGCTGGCGCTGGCGCCCAAGGGCGGCACCATCGTTTGCAACGGCTACAAGGACCGCGAGTTCATCCGCCTGGCGCTGATGGGCCAGAAGCTCGGCCACAACGTGTTCATCGTCATCGAGAAGGAATCCGAGGTCGCTTTGGTGATCGAGGAGGCCGCCGAGCTCAAGGTCAAGCCACAGGTCGGCCTGCGCGTGCGCCTGTCGTCGCTGGCGTCGAGCAAGTGGGCCGACACCGGGGGCGAGAAATCCAAGTTCGGCCTGTCGGCTGCGCAATTGCTGTCGGTGGTCAGCCGCTTCCGTGATGCCGGGCTCGACCAGGGTATTCGCCTGCTGCACTTCCACATGGGCTCGCAGATCGCCAACCTCGCCGACTACCAGCACGGCTTCAAGGAAGCCATCCGCTATTACGGCGAGCTGCGTGGCCTGGGCCTGCCGGTCGATCACATCGACGTCGGTGGCGGGCTGGGCGTCGACTACGATGGCACCCACTCGCGCAACGCCAGCTCGATCAACTACGACATGGATGACTATGCCGGCGTGGTGGTGGGGATGCTCAAGGAGTTCTGCGACGCCCAGGGCTTGCCGCACCCGCACATCTTCTCGGAGAGCGGTCGCTCGCTGACTGCACACCACGCCATGCTGGTGATCCAGGTCACCGACGTCGAAAGCCACAACGACGAAGTGCCGACCATCGAGAACAAGGAGGCGCTGCCCGAGACCGTGCAGTGGCTGGCCGACTTGCTCGGCCCGACCGACATCGAGATGGTCACCGAGACCTACTGGCGCGCCACCCACTACATGGGTGACGTGGCCGCGCAGTATGCCGACGGCAAGATCAGCCTCTCCGAAAAAGCCCTGGCCGAGCAATGCTACTTCGCTGTGTGCCGTCGCCTGCACAACTCGCTCAAGGCTCGCCAGCGTTCGCACCGCCAGGTGCTGGACGAGCTCAACGACAAGCTGGCCGACAAGTACATCTGCAACTTCTCGGTGTTCCAGAGCCTGCCGGACACCTGGGCCATCGGCCAGGTACTGCCGATCATCCCGCTGCACCGCCTGGACGAAGAGCCCATGCGCCGCGCGGTGCTGCAGGACCTGACCTGCGACTCCGATGGCAAGATCAACCAGTACGTCGACGAGCAGAGCATCGAAACCAGCATGCCGGTGCATGCGGTGCGCGAAGGCGAGGACTACCTGCTGGGTGTGTTCCTGGTCGGCGCCTACCAGGAGATCCTCGGCGACATGCATAACCTGTTCGGTGACACCGACTCGGTAAACATCTACCAGAACGCGGACGGCAGCGTGTACCACGCCGGCATCGAGACCCACGACACCATCGAGGACATGCTGCGCTACGTGCACCTGTCGCCGGAGGAGTTGATGACTCACTACCGCGATAAAGTCGCCAGCGCCAAGATCACCGCCCGGGAGCGGACCCAGTTCCTTGATGCGCTGCGTCTGGGTCTGACCCGCTCTTCGTACCTGTCGTCGTGATCGGCGGGCCGCTCCTGCAAGGTTTGCAGGAGCGGCCCTGCTTCAACCGATCCATGCTGCCCGCTGTTGCAACCGCCACCCCACCCACCCCAGCGTCACCGCGCGCAACCCCATGAATCCGAGAAACGCCAGCCACAGTCCATGGTTGCCGAATCCTCTGAGGGCGAATGCCAGCGGCAACGCGATCGCCACCGATACCAGCATCGCGTTGCGCATTTCGCGGGCACGCGTCGCACCGATGAACAGGCCATCCAGCAGATAGCTCCACACCGCTACCAATGGCAGCAGCGCCAGGTAAGGCAGGTAGGGGTAGGCCGCGTCACGCACGCTTTGGATATCGGTCTGCAAGTCGATGAACAGGTGCCCACCCAGCAGAAACAGCCCGGCAAAGACCAGGCTGACGATCAGCGACCAGCCGCAGGCGACCACCAGCGAGCGGCGCAGGGTGTCGCGTTCACGTGCGCCGATGGCGTGGCCGCACAGGGCCTCGACCGCATGCGCCAGGCCGTCCAGGGCATAGGCAGTCAGCAGCAGGCCATTGAGCAGCAGCGCGTTGGCCGCGACCGTCGCCTCGCCCAGGCGCGCGCCCTGTACGGTGATCAGCAGGAACACCAACTGCAAGGCCAGGCTGCGCAGAAAGATATCGCGGTTGACCGCCAGCAGCGGGCGCCAGGCCTGCCAGCATTTCAGCGCGGCCCAGGCGATGCGCCCCGGATAGGCGCGCAGCGCCGGGCGGGTCAGGGCAAGGCCCAGCAGCGCCGCGCTCCATTCGGCGATCACCGAGGCGCGCGCCGAGCCGAGTACGCCCCAGTCCAGTCCGAGCACGAACCACAGGTTGAGGACGATGTTCAGCAGGTTGGTGGTCAGCAGGATCGCCAGCGGTGCGCGGGCGTTCTGGGTGCCGAGGAACCAGCCGACCAGGGCATAGCTGGCCAGTGCCGCTGGCAGCCCGAGCAGGCGGGTATGGAAGAAGTCTTCGGTGGCGCTGTGCAGCGCTTCGCCGGGCTGCATCATGTGCAGCGCAAACTGGCTGAACGGCAGGGCAAGCAGGCCGATCAGTGCGGCGAACGCCAGCGCCAGCAGCAACCCTTGTACAAGCACCTGGCGCAGCGCGGCGCCGTCGGCGCGGCCGGCGGCCTGGGCGGCAAAGCCGGTCGAACCCATGCGCAGGAACCCCATCAGGCCGACCATGAAGGTGAACAGTGTGGCGCCGACGGCGACGGCACCGAGCTGGTGGGCGTGGGGCAGATGGCCGATGACCGTGCTGTCGACCAGTGCCACCAGCGGCACCGAGATGTTCGAAAGGATCATCGGCGCGGCCAGGGCCCAGACCTTGCGGTGGGTGAGGCGGTGGTGCCAGTCGGTGAGCAGTGAGGGCATGCGGGAGTGCTTATCCTGTGGGAGCGGGCTTGCCCGCGAAGGGGCGCATGGCGGCCCCGGTTTTCGGCTGGTGGCCATTGTACCGGCCAGGCAACCAATCCGTGCGAACGCGGTCTCATTTGCCACTGCAGCGCAGGTAGCCTGCCGAACGTTGCGCTATAGTTCCTGCCCTCACCACCCTGCTGCCGAAGAGTCCTCTCTCCCATGTTCAACAAAGGATTGTTGCTGGCCTGCGCGCTGGCCCTGCTCAGTGCCTGTGATTCCTCCTCCAAGGACGCCCCCGCGCCGGCGGAAAAGCCGGCGGCCAGCGCGCCAGCCGAAGCCAAGCCCGCCAAGCGCGAGGACCCGGCAGCGCTCGCCAAGCGCTACGCCGACCGTGAGCTCGACGTGCTGGACGTCTCGGAGGTCCAACTCGACGGTGCCAGTACCCTGTCGATCAGCTTCTCGGTACCCCTCGATGCCAACCAGGACTTCGCCGCCAAGGTGCACCTGGTCGATACCGTCAAGGGCAAGCTCGACGGCGCCTGGGAACTGTCTGACAACCAGATGGAACTGCGCTTGCGCCACCTCGAGCCGCAGCGCAAGCTGGTGCTGACCGTCGACAAGGGCCTGCTCGCGGTCAACGGCAAGACGCTTCAGGGCGAGTCGGTCAGCCGCCTGGAAACCCGTGACATGCAGCCGACCATCGGTTTTGCCAGCCGTGGCTCTTTGTTGCCCACCCGCCTGGCCGAAGGCTTGCCGGTGATCGCCCTGAACGTCGACAAGGTCGATGTCGAGTTCTTCCGGGTCAAACCGGAAATGCTCTCGACCTTCCTGGTCAACTGGGGCCGTAACAGCAGCCTGTACTACTACCAGTCCAAGGAAACCCTGGACATGGCCGAGCTGGTCTACAGCGGCCGCTTCGACCTGAACCCTGCACGCAACACCCGCGAAACCGTGCTGCTGCCGATCGCCGGGATCAAGCCGTTGCAGGAACCGGGCGTCTACCTGGCGGTGATGCGCGCCTCCGGGACCTACGACTATTCGCAACCGGCGACCCTGTTCACCCTCAGTGATATCGGCGTGTCCGCCCACCGCTACCGCGACCGCCTCGACGTGTTCGCCCAGGCCCTCGAGGGCGGCAAGGCCCTGAGTGACGTAACCCTTGAACTGCACGACGACAAGGGCAAGCTGCTGGCCCAGGCCAAGACCGATGGCAAGGGCCATGCCGAGTTGCCGATCACGGCCAAGGCCGACACCCTGATCGCCACCCAGGGCGTGCACACCACGCTGCTGCGCCTGAACACCGCCGCACTGGACCTGGCCGAGTTCGACATCACCGGCCCCCAGGCCAACCCGCTGCAGTTCTTCATCTTTGGCCCGCGCGACCTGTATCGCCCCGGCGAAACCGTGCTGCTCAACGGCTTGCTGCGCGACCAGGACGGCAAGCCGGTCAAGGCCCAGCCAGTGACGGTCGAAGTGCGTCGCCCCGATGAGCAGGTCAGCCGCAAGTTCGTCTGGGAGGCTGACCAGAACGGCTTGTTCCAGTACCAGTTGCAACTGGCCAGCGAAGCGCCCACCGGGCGTTGGCAGCTGTTGCTCGACCTGGGCGGCGGCCGCAAGCAGGTTTACGAGTTCCTCGTCGAAGATTTCCTGCCCGAGCGCCTGGCGCTGGAGCTCAAGGGCAGCAAGACACCGCTCAGCCCCGAAGAAACCGCGCGCATCCAGGTCAATGGTCGCTACCTCTATGGCGCGCCTGCCGCCGGCAACCGCCTGAGCGGCCAGGCCTACATCCGCCCGCTGCGTGAAGCCGTGCCGGCGCTGCCGGGTTATCAGTTCGGCTCGGTCACCGAGAACGAGCTGAACCAGGACCTGGAACTCGATGAAGTCACCCTCGACCAGGCCGGCAAGGCCACTGTCGATATCGAGAGCCGCTGGGCCGAGGCCCGCTCGCCGCTGCAACTGACTGTGCAGGCCAGCCTGCAGGAGTCTGGCGGTCGACCGATCACCCGTCGCCTGGAGCAGCCGATCTGGCCGGCCGATCGCCTGCCGGGCCTGCGCGGCCTGTTCGATGGCGAAGAGACCGACAGCGATGCCCCGGTGCAGTTCGAGGTGCTGGTCGCCGATCGCGACGGCAACAAGCTCGCCGCCGACGACCTCAAGGTGCGGTTGATCCGTGAGCGGCGCGACTACTACTGGAACTACTCGCAGAGCGATGGCTGGAGCTACAACTACAACGAGAAATTCCTCACCCAGAGCGAAGAAACCGTCAGCATCAAGGCCGGTTCCACCGCCAAGCTGACCTTCCCCGTGGAATGGGGCCCATACCGCGTCGAGGTCGAAGACCCCGAGACTGGCCTGGTATCCAGCGAGCGCTTCTGGGCCGGCTACCGCGCCCAGGACAACGCCGAAGGCGGCGCGGTACGCCCGGACCAGGTCAAGCTGGCGCTGGACAAACCGTCCTACGCCGACGGTGCTACCGCCAAGGTCACCGTCACGCCGCCTGCCGCGGGTAGCGGCTACCTGATGATCGAGTCGAGCGACGGCCCGCTGTGGTGGCAGGAGATCGACGTACCTGCCGAGGGCAAGACCTTCGAGGTCGAGCTGGACAAGAAATGGGCCCGTCACGACCTCTATATCAGCGCCCTGGTGATTCGTCCGGGTGAGCGCAAGGTCAATGCCACGCCCAAGCGCGCCGTCGGTGTGCTTCACCTGCCGCTGGACCGTGCCGAGCGCAAGCTGGCGGTCAGCCTGCAGGCGCCGGAGAAGATGCGTCCCAAGCAGCCGCTGACCGTCAAGCTCAAGGCCGTCAATGCCGATGGCAGCGTGCCGAAACAGGTGCATGTGCTGTTGTCTGCGGTGGATGTGGGCATCCTCAACATCACCGACTTCAAGACCCCCGACCCCTTTGCCAGCCTGTTCGGCCGCAAGGCCTACGGCGCCGACCAGTTGGACATCTACGGCCAACTGATCGAAGCCGGCCAGGGGCGTCTGGCGAGCTTGGCCTTCGGTGGCGACGCCGCCATGGCCAAGGGCGGCAAGCGCCCGAACACCACGGTCATCATCGTCGCCCAGCAGAGCCTGCCGGTAACGCTCGATGAGAAAGGCGAAGGCCAGGCCACGGTCGATATCCCCGACTTCAACGGCGAATTGCGCCTGATGGCGCAAGCCTGGACCGACGAGCACTTCGGCATGGCCGAAGGCAAGACGGTCGTAGCGGCACCGCTGATTGCCGAGCTGTCGGCGCCGCGCTTCCTTGCCGGTGGCGACCAGACCCGCCTGGCCCTGGACCTGGCCAACCTGTCTGGCCGTGCACAGCAGCTCAATGTGCAGGTGACGACCGATGGGCAGCTCGACCTCGCTGGGGCTGCCCAACAGAACATCAACCTCGCCGAGGGCCAGCGCAGCACGTTGATGATCCCTGTCCAGGCCCGTGGTGGCCTGGGGCAGGGCAAGGTACACGTGCGTGTCGATGGCCTGCAGTTGCCGGGCGAGACGGCCACTGGCTTCGAGCGCGAATGGACCCTGGGTGTGCGCCCGGCGTATCCGGCCATGCTCAAACACTACCGCGTGGCGCTGAAGGACCAGCCTTGGACCCTGCCAGAGAACGAACTGGCCGAGTTCGAATCGGCAGGCCTTGAAGCCAGCCTGGCGCTGTCGAGTCGCCCACCGCTGAACCTGGCCGAACAGATCCGCGCCTTGGAAGCCTACCCCTACGGATGCCTGGAGCAGACCACCAGCGGCCTGTACCCCTCGCTCTATGCCGATGCCGACAGCCTCAAGCGCCTGGGTATCAAGGGCGAACCGGCCGATGTGCGCAAGCGCAAGATCGAAATGGGCATCGAGCACCTGCTGGGCATGCAGCGCTACAACGGCAGCTTCGGCCTGTGGAGTTCGGACAGCGAGGAAGAGTACTGGTTGACCGCCTACGTCACCGACTTCCTCCTGCGTGCGCGTGAGCAAGGCTACGGCGTGCCTGCCGATGCCTTGAAGAAGGCCAACGAGCGGCTGCTGCGCTACCTGCAGGAACGCAACCTGATCGAGGTCGACTACAGCCAGGACGCCGAGCACACCCGCTTCGCCGTGCAGGCCTACGCCGCCCTGGTGCTCGCCCGCAGCCAGCAGGCGCCGCTGGGTGCGCTGCGCAGCCTGTTCGAGCGCCGCAGCGACGCCCGCTCCGGCCTGCCGCTGGTGCAACTGGCGGTGGCACTGGACAAGATGGGCGACAAGCCGCGTTCGCAGCAGGCGTTGCAGGCCGGTCTTTCCATCGGCCGTGGCAAGGGTTGGCTGGCCGACTACGGCAGCGCCGTGCGTGACCAGGCACTGATCCTGGCCCTGCTGCAAGAGAACAACCTGGCCAGCAACCAGGTCGATCAGCGGCTGTTTGCGCTGTCCGACGAACTGGCCTCCAACCGCTGGCTGTCGACCCAGGAGCGCAACGCGCTGTTCCTCGCCGGTCGTGGCCTGCTGGGCAAGCCCGAAGGCAACTGGCAGGCGCGCCTGGACAGCGCCGGCGAGGTTCGCGAGTTCAACAACGCCGAATCGGGCATGAAGCTCGAAGGCCCGTTGCTGGCATCGCCGCTGAGCATCCAGAACCAGGGCAGCGAGACCCTCTACCAGCAACTGACCCTGTCCGGTTATCCGCGCCAGGCACCTGCGGCCAGCAGCAATGGCATGGAGATCCGTCGCGAATACCTGGGCATGAACGGCCAGGCCCTGGACCTGCGCAACCTGCGCAGTGGCGACCTGGTGCTGGTGCACCTGGCGCTCAAGGCCCAGAGCCAGGTGCCGGATGCGCTGGTGGTCGACCTGCTGCCGGCGGGCCTGGAGCTGGAAAACCAGAACCTGGCGCAGAGCGCGGCCAGCCTCGACAACGCCAGCAGCGCGGTCAAGCAATGGCGCGAATCGATGCAGAACGCCAGCGTGGTTCACCAGGAGTACCGCGACGACCGCTATGTGGCCGCCCTCAAGCTCGACAGCTATGGCACCACGCACCTGTTGTACCTGGCGCGTGCGGTAACGCCGGGCAGCTATCGCATTCCGCCGCCGCAGGTGGAGTCGATGTACCGGCCGAACCTGCAGGCAGTGGGGGATAGCCAGGGCGAGATGGTGGTGCGTAGCCGTTGATGCGACTGTGGGAGCGGGTGACTCCGCTCCCACAGGTTCATGGATGGCGGGCCTTGGGTCAGTGAATGATCCAGCTCAACACCCACAAGCCCAGCACCAGCCAGATGATGCCCATCACGATCGACGCCCGCATGAACGCCCGGATCGCCGAGTACAGCAGCATCAGCCCGACGATCAGCGCAAGGATGCTGACCAGCGAGGTGTCCATGCCCAAGGTGCGCGCCAGCCCGTCGATGAAATTGCCGCCGGCATTGGCCAGCAGATTGAACAGCCCGCTCATGATATCGACGATGAACTTGATCACCGCGCCCAGCGCCTGGCCCAACCACTCGAAAAACCCTTCTACATGCATAGCTGCTTCCTGATGATCATCCCAAGCCTTTGGCCATCGTTCGATGGGGTCGGTTCCCGATGCCAGGCGCAAGCATAGTTCGCCCGCGTACGCGCAGCGCAAGGATCTTGCGTGGTATCGGCATTACTGTGTTGTCGAGCGTCGTCTTGCTGTGGCTGGCGGATCGCCTGTGGCCGTTGCCGATGCCGGGTGACGACCTGGCGCGGGTGGTGCTCGCCGAGGACGGCACGCCGCTGTGGCGCTTCGCCGATGCCGATGGCGTGTGGCGCTATCCGGTCAGCCCCGAGGAAGTATCGCCTTTGTATCTGGAGGCGCTGCTCACCTACGAAGATCGCTGGTTCTACGACCATCCCGGGGTCAACCCGCTGGCCCTGGCGCGCGCGGCCTGGCTGAACCTGCGTGGCGGGCGCGTAGTGTCCGGGGGCAGCACGCTGTCGATGCAGGTAGCACGTTTGCTCGACCCCCATGATCGCACCCTGGCCGGCAAGCTGCGTCAGCTGTGGCGTACGGCGCAACTTGAATGGCACCTGTCCAAGCGCGAGATCCTGCAGATCTACCTCGATCGCGCGCCCTTCGGCGGCACCCTGCAGGGCGTCGCTGCCGCCAGTTGGGCCTACCTGGGCAAGTCGCCCAAGCACCTCACGCCTGCCGAAGCGGCATTGCTCGCCGTACTGCCCCAGGCGCCCAGCCGCCTGCGCCCGGATCGCCATCCCGAGCGTGCGCAGCGTGCCCGCGACAAGGTGCTGCAACGCCTGGCCGACTACCAGGTGTGGCCTGAGCAGCGGATTGCCGAGGCGCGCGAGGAGCCTTTGTTGCTCGCCCCACGCCAGGAGCCGGCGCTGGCGCCACTGCTGGCTCGGCGCCTGAACACGGCGGACAGCCCGACGCTGATCCGCACCACGCTCGATGCATCGTTGCAGCGTCGTCTCGAAGACCTGCTGCTCGGTTGGCGTGCACGCTTGCCCGAGCGCACCTCGGCGGCAATCCTGGTGGTCGAGGCGCAGACCATGGCCGTGCGTGCCTACCTGGGTTCCATCGACCTGGGCGATGAGCGCCGTTTCGGCCATGTCGACATGGTGCATGCCCTGCGCTCGCCGGGCTCGACCCTCAAGCCGTTTCTCTATGGCATGGCCCTGGACGATGGGCTGATCCACTCCGAATCGTTGTTGCAGGATGTGCCGCGTCGCTATGGCGACTATCGTCCGGGCAACTTCTCGATGGGCTTCAGTGGGCCGGTGTCGGCCAGTTCGGCGCTGGCGTTGTCGCTCAACCTGCCAGCGGTTCAGTTGCTCGAGGCCTATGGGCCCAAACGCTTTGCCGCGCAGATGCGTATCGGTGGGGTGCCGCTGATACTGCCGCCACTGGCCGAGCCGAACCTGTCGCTGATTCTCGGCGGCGCGGGCAGCCGCCTGGAGGACCTGGTGGGTGGCTATGCCGCGCTGGCGCGTGAAGGCAAGAGCGCGAAGATCCGCCTGCAGCCCCAGGACCCGCTGCTGGAGCGGCGCCTGTTGTCGTCGGGTTCGGCGTGGATCGTGCGGCGTATTCTCAGCGGCCAGGCGCGTCCGGACCGCGATCCGCATGCCGAGCTGGTGCAGCGCCCGCAACTGGCCTGGAAGACCGGCACCAGCTATGGCTTTCGCGATGCCTGGTCGGTCGGCGTCGGCCCGCGGTACATCATTGGTGTTTGGATAGGCAGACCCGATGGCACGCCGGTGCCGGGCCAGTTCGGCCTGGCTTCGGCAGCGCCGCTGATGCTGCAGGTGCACGACCTGCTAAGCAACCGCGACAGCCAGCGCGGCGTTGCCGTGCCCGTGGAGAACGTGCCGGGCAGTGTCGGCGTGGCAGCGATCTGCTGGCCGCTGGGGCAGCCAATGAATCGTCAGGACCCGCAATGCCGCCGCCAGCGTTTTGCCTGGACCCTCGACGGCACCACGCCGCCGACCTTGCAGGCTGCCGACCAGCCGCTCGGGTTGGGCCTACGCGAAACGGTATGGGTCAATGAGCGCGGCTTGAGGGTCGATGCCAGCTGTCGAGGGGCGAAAGCGCAGGAAATTGCCCTCTGGCCTGCGCCTCTGGAACCTTGGCTGCCACGGGTAGAGCGGCGGAGTGCGCGGCTGCCGATGGTCGATCCTGCCTGTCCACCGCAGGTGCCGCCCAGCGCGCCGCCGCTTTCGATCGTCGGTGTGCGCGCAGGCGACAATTTGCGCCGGCCGCTCACCAGTCACGAGCCATTGCAACTGCACGTATCGGCACTGGGTGGGGCAGGGCGGCGCTGGTGGTTCCTCAATGGCCGGCCGCTGGGCGAGACCGAAGGGCAGGACAGCCTGCTGGTGCGTTTCGAGCAGTCAGGCCGCATCGAGTTGAGTGCGTTGGATGAGAGCGGCGAGACGGCACGGGTCGAGTTCCAGGTGGCGGAGTAGCCGCTCTCAGCCAGCGCTTCCTTGTACTAATGACATGGTATTAAACCTTTCGGTCAGCCATTCGGGCTGCCCTCACAACTCACTGAATTTCATAGGCTTTCCAGCGCCGTCAGCACTTTATTCCCCCGTATTAATACCAACTTACGACCTACCGCCGTCGAACCGCCGGAGCTTCACTGCTGACTGAAGGCATAACGCTGGCCAGCCTGGCCAGCGCGCCTATCCAACAACAAAGCAGTGCGGGAGTCGCCCATGAAAACTCAGGTTTGGATGAAAGCGAGTACGGCATTGGCGCTGGTGATGGCCCTTGGGCTTGCCGGGTGCAGCAGCGGTGGTGGTGGTCATCACAGCGAGGTTGATGGCTCGTCCCCCGACAGTGGCGCTGGTGCAGGTGCAGGCGGCGGCTCCGACGGATCGGGCGGCAGCGGTGGTGATGGCGGCGGTATGGCGGGTGGTGGCAACGGCGCAGGCAACGGTGGCACTGGTGGTGGCACCGGTGGTGGAGATGGTACGGGAGGCGGTGGTACCAATCCTGGTAACGGTGGCGGAACGCCAGGCGGTGGTGATGGTGGTACGGGTGGCGGTAATACGCCGACCCCGCTGGTCACCGGTCAGGTCGTCGGCCAGGTCGGCAATACCGTTTCCGGCCTGGGCGATGGTGTCAGCAACCTGGGTGAGATGATCGGCTCGCTGCCGGTGGCGGGGAACACTTCGCTGACCGGCGGCGTCGGTTCGCTGGTGTCCTCCACGGGTGATGCAGTCAGTAGTGTCGGCTCCGGCCTGAGCGAGGGGCTTGGGCAACTGGGCACCGGAAACAATGCCGTTGGTACGACACTCGGCGTGGTGGGGGCAGCCACTTCCAACCTCGGGACCGGCGTATCCGGCCTGGGACAGGGCATAGGGGCGCTCGCAACGAGCTCACCGGTCGAGCAGGTTCCATTGGTCAACCAAGTGGTGGCAGGCGCCGGGCAAGGCGTCGACCGTGTCGGTCAGGCGGTCACCATGCTGGGCAACACGCTGACCCCTGTCGGTACCAGCGGCCCGCTGGCGGGCGCCACGCAGGGGGTAAGCAATGCGTTGGTGCCGGTGGTGTCGCTGGTGGAAAACACCACTGCCAATGTCACCCGGCAAACCGGGCTCGCTGGCCCGCTGAACCAGACCCTCAACCAGGTCGGCGGGGCGCTCGACCAGGCCGGGCAACAGGTTGCAGGTACCGGCAACGGCAATCCATTGACCAGTACGCTCGGGCAAGTGGTGAGCAATGTGGGTAGCACCGTCAGCACCACCAGCGGCCTGGCCCCTACAACCGGCGGCGCACGCACTGGCCTGCTGGAAACCGTGGGCGGCGTGGTTGCTGGCGCTGGCAGCGGGCTGGCGGCGGGCACTGGTAATCCGGCGGTAGCGTCGGTGGGTGGCAGCACGGGCCAGGTTGGCAACACCGTCGCTGCGCTCGGCACGGTGCTCGGTGGCAATGGCGTCACCAATACGGCAGCAGGTGCTCCGGTGGCAGCGGTGACGCAACAGGTAAGCGCCGGTGTGACGCCGGTCGTCAGTGGCGTGGCCAGTGTCACCCAGCAGGTTGGTGCTGCGACGGGCGTCGGTGCGCCGGTCGCCGGGTTGCTCAATCAGGTGGGCGGTGCGGTGGCCAGTGCAGGCAGCCAGCTTGGCGCGGCCACTGGCAACCCGGTCGTCAGCCAGGTGGGGGCGACGGTCAGTGCAGTCGGTGGCACCGTTGGCCAGGCTGGCACGCTGGTCAATGCCAGCGGTGGCCAGAGTGGCGGGCTCGGCGGCGTACTGGGTGGTGTGACCGGTGCCTTGGGCGGCGTGCAGCGTTGATAAAGTGCCCGGCGGATCCTTTTCGCTGATCCGCCGGGCGCTCGGTTAGACGACGGCGCGCTCAGCACCTACGCTTGCATTGACAAGGGCGTCCCTGCCGGGCGCCCCTGGTTCCACAGGATCATGGAGTGTCCGAATGCGTCCACTGCTGGTGACGATGCTGGCGCTGTCCTGGGCCTGCGTGGCCCGCGCCGAACCCCTGCCGAGTTTTCTCAACAGCAACGAAACCGAACGCCGCCTGCCCACGCCGAATCTACCGGTGGACGCCTACCGTCCGGGCAAGCCTGGGCTGAATGTACCGGCACCAGCAGCACCCCAACAAACGCCATTGCAGATGAACACCCAGGTCCTGGTGCGCAAGGTGCGCTTCGAGGGCGGGACCGTCTACCCCTTGGCAGATTTGCGCGAGCATTACCAACCGATACTCAATCGCAGCGTGACCCTCGCTGAACTGATCGAGGTCACCCGACGCCTGACCCAGCGCTACCAGCAGGACGGCTACCTGTTGTCCTACGCCTATCTTCCGCCGCAAGACTTCGCCGATGGCCGCGTGCGGGTGGTGCTGGTGGAAGGTTATATCCGCGACTACGAGGTTCAGGGCGATATCGGCTCCGCATCGGGTTATGTCGAGCGTCTGGTGAACAAGCTCAAGGCCGAACGGCCGCTGACGCGCAAGACCTTCGAGCGCTACACCAGCCTGATCAGCCGTATCCCCGGTGTCACCTTCCAGGCCCAGGTGCCGCCACCGGGCACCACCGACGGTGCCACGCGCCTGATTGCCCAGGCTTCGCGCAAGCCCTTCACCACCACGCTCAACCTCAGCGACGGCAACCGTGACGACCTGCAAGCGCTGCTGGGCGCCAGCAGCAATGCCCAGACTCGCTTCGCCGAGCAGTTGAGCGCCAGCGTGCTGGTGCCGCCGGGCGAGGACAAGGAACACTATTACCGCGTCGACTACAGCCAGTTCTTGGATGACGAGGGTACGCAACTGCTGTTGTCGGCATCGCGCTATCGCAGCGACCCGAAGGCACGCATTCGCCTGGACAACGGTATCGACCTGACCCAGCACCGCGAGAACGAGCGTTACTCGATCGGGCTCAGCCAGGCGTTGATCGCCTCGCCGACCGAATGGCTGGATGTGGTCGGGCGCTTCTATGCGGTCAATGACCAGATCGACTACCAGGTCGTGGGCTTCCCGCTGAAGCTCGACAGCCACACCGACATTCGCGCGCTGTCGTTCGAGGGTGATTGGCGCAAGGCCGAGGCCAAGCGCCTGCGCATCCTCAGCGCCGGGGTTTACCAGGGCCTCGACCATTTTGGCGCACGCACCAATGCAGGCTACGACCTGGACTTCCTGCGCCTGCGCCTGTCCGGGGTGCAGAGCGACAATTTCCTCGAACACTGGCAAGGGGTCGTGTCCGCTGCCGGTTACTGGAGCAACGACAGTTTGCCCGACAGCGAACGGGCGGTGTTCGGCGGGCAGAACTTCGGTCGCGGCTACCCCAGCGACCAGGCCTCCGGCGACAAGGGCTGGGGCCTGGCCTACGAGCTGAACTACAGCATCCAGCGTGATGGTCAGTGGCTGAAGGTGCTGCAGCCCTATGTGGTGCTCGATACCGCGCGGGCCTGGTTCAACGAACTGGAGGTGCAGAAGGCGAAGATGTCTTCGGCAGCGGTAGGGCTGCGGTTTGGCGATGCGCGCTATTACAACATCGCGCTGGAGGTAGCCAAGCCCATGTCGGACATCGCCCTCGACAGCCTGAACCGGCGGCCGCGGTTCACGGTGAGCTTCAGTTATCAACTGTAGGGAGGATGGATCTTCCTAGGAACTGTCTGACCTGATCTGTCGAATAGCGTCTGATTGTCGCTCATGGGGGGCCTGTCTAGTCTTTGCGAGGATGTCAGGGAAGGGAAATAGGTGATACTTGATTTTTCGTTTATTTCGAATATGTTGAAGTGAACAGAAGTCTTCAGCGAGAAAGTTCATGACTGTGCCTATCCGTACCGAGTTTCCCGAGGCCCGTGAAGTAGCAGCCGCTGTGCAGGGGCAACGAGACCTGGCAGCCGTGCTATGCACCCAGGCTGACATGCAGCGCATCGAGATCTACGACGCCGATAACAAGGCGCATGCCGTCGAACTGCCAACCAGTGCGCTGCGGTTGCTCCTGGACATACTGGGAGAGTTGGCACAGGGCAACTCTGTGCGGGTAGTGCCGGTCCACGCGGAGCTGACCACGCAGGAGGCTGCGGATCTGCTGAGCGTTTCGCGCCCTCATCTGGTGAAACTGCTCGAGGAAGGAGCCTTGCCCCATCACAAGGCGGGTCGACATCGTCGTGTTCTCTTCTCTGACCTGATGACCTACAAACAGCAGCGGGATCAGGCCAGCCGCAAGGCGATGGACGACTTGACCGCGCTATCGGAAGAGCTTGACCTGGGGTATTGATGCGTCACTCACCGTTCACCACGATTTACGACGCATGCGTTCTTTATCCCGCCCCTTTGCGCGACTTGTTGGTCAGGCTCGCTGGCAAGGGCCTTTACAGAGCCAGATGGAGCGCCCAGATCGATGATGAATGGAAAAGGAATCTATTGCTGAAACGGCGGGATCTTACCCGGGGGCAATTGGACCGTATTTCCACACTGATGGAAGCGGCGATTCCCGATGCACTGGTTGTCGGTCATGAATCCTTGTACCCGGCTCTGAGTCTGCCCGGCCCTGATGACGTACATGTTCTTGCCGCCGCGATCAGAAGCAACGCGGAAGTCATCGTGACGTTCAACCTGAAAGACTTTCCCCCATCCGCATTGCGCTGTTTCGGTGTAGAGGCACAGCACCCTGACGAATTCATCATGGACTTGTGGGACCTCGATCAGGCTGCTGTTCTGGAGGCTGTGGCTGAAATGCGGCGCAGCTTGGTTCGTATGCCTTACACCGCCGAAACCCTGCTGGAGTGCTATTCGAGGCAAGGCCTACCGCAGACGGCAGGGGTTTTGCGCGACTTCGCCTTGTTGATCTGAACGCATTGGCCTACCGCCCCACCACCTGCATCACCGACTTGGGAAACAGATTGTCGAGTGTCTCCAGCAAGCGGGCGTGGTAGATCGGTTTGCGGAACAGGTCGAGCACATGCAGGCGCAGCAGGTCGCTGACGTCGTCCATATCGGCATGGCCGGACATGACGATCACCGGCAGATGCTGGCGGGCGGTGTGGTCGCGCAGGCGCTTGATCAGGCCGATGCCACTTTCTTCGGGCATGCGCAGGTCGGTGATCACCAGGGCCACATCAGGGTAGCGGGTGAGCTGTTGCAGGGCGGTCTTCACCGAGTTGGCGGTGTGGCACTTGAAACCTTCGTTTTCCAGCAATTCAGCCAGCTCCTGCAGTGCCTCTTCCTCGTCGTCCACCAAAAGAATCTGCTGGCGCGAGGAAGAGTTCGGCATGCTTGGCTCCTGTTCGCCTGGCGTTATGCTGCGGCGTGCTGGTCAAGGTCATAGCGCCCCGGAGATGGCGCTGAACATCGTGGTGATCTTGCCGGAGATCGTCGGTACGAATGGCACCAGCACCACCGCGACCATTGCGGCGATCAGCGCGTATTCGATACCGGACGCGCCGTCCTTGCGGGTGATGAAGTTCTTGCAGTGCTGAAGGATCCGTTGCAGTTGCATGGCACATCTCCTTGCGCCGACGGCGCGGGGTAAGGACGTGGCTAAGTAACGTCCATTTGCCATCATAGAATTGCCAAGCTGGCGAAGCCTGCAAATGTAAAAAGGCATTAACTCTAAAGTATTGGAAGCCAAGGCTTTTTCTAAGTACCTGTTTTCCCTGCATGTCCGCGTGCCAGACGAAAAAATCCCGTTTCCGCTCATGGCGAACGGTGAGGTCTGCGCTACCGTTCAATAGCGAAATAGTTTCGTTTTGCCAGCAATCTAATGGCGCAGGGAGGCGGAGATGAGCAGTCGCTTGACCATGGTCCTGGCTGTCCTGTTTCTTCTCGGCGCAGTACTCGCAGGTTACTGGGGGCTGGTGCTCAGCCGCCCGTCCACACCCCCCGTCAGTCCTGCTCCCACAGTCGCCGAAGCGCCTGCCGAAGTGATTGCGCCACCTCCCCAACCGCCCGAACCGGCACGTTCACCCATCGTTGTGTTGCGCAGGGCGCTCCCGGCGAACACGCCCCTGACCGAGGACGATGTGCTGCTAGAGCGCCTGCAAGTGGTGCCTGCCGGTGCGTTCCAGCACATCGACCAGGTGCTCGGTCGCTCCAGCGCGCGTGCGCTGTCGGCGGGCAGTTGGCTGGACGAGGCGAGCTTTCAGGCGGGCGGGCCACTGTCGCGGATGATTCGTGCCCACGAGCGCGCGGTGGCCGTGGGCGTCGACGATGTGGTGGGGGCGGCCGGACTGCTGCGCCCAGGCGACTACGTGGACGTATTGCTGTTTCTGCGCGAGGAGAACAACAACCCGCAGTCTTCAGCCCAGGTGGTGCTGCCGGCCCTGCGCGTGCTGAGTGTCGGCGAGCAGATGGGGCTGGCCAACGATGGCCGGCCGGCGCAAACCGTCGAGGAGGAACAGGCCCGGCGCGAACAGCACGGGAGCCAAGGCAGCGTCGGCGCTACCCGCACCGTCACCTTGGCCGTACCCGAAGCCCTGGCCAGCCGGCTGATGCTCGCTGCCCAGGCCGGCACCCTGCGCCTGGCCGTACGCAGCGCCGATGAACAGCGCCTGGCCCGTTACTGGGCCGAACCTGAGGCGCGGCCGCAGGTCGAGAGCGCCGGGCGCGAGCTCTATCGCTTCAGCCAGTTGTCCCAGTCTCCCGTGGCCAGCGCTGCTCCCGCCAACGCTGCGCCCAGCATGCAGATCATTCGTGGCGCCAAGGCTGCCGACACCGACAAGACTCCCTGACCAGGCAAGGATGCAGCGATGCGACGTTCCGAGCGTAGTTTCCGACATGCGTGCCGTGCACTGCTCCTGACGGCACTGGTGCCCCACGCCCAGGCGGCGGTGAAGGGGTGCGAGGCTTTCGGCCAGTTGCCCTCGGTGATCGAGATGGACCAGGGCCTGCAGCAGGAACTGCGCCTGCCGCTGGCGATCAGCCGGGCGGCGGTGGGCGAGCCCAAGGTCGCCGACGTGCAGGCCAGCGGCGATCACGCGGTGCTGCTGACCGCCGTGGGGCCGGGCAATACTACGTTGATGTTGTGGACCGCCTGCGCGCCAGCGCCGCACCGGACCATGCTGTTCGTCAAGGGGCGCGCCAGTGCCGACATGGCAGAAGGCAGCCTGCTACCGTCCCAGGATGCGCAGTTGCCAAGCCAGGTGCAGGCCGATATCCGCTTCGTCGAAGTGCGCCGCAGCAAGTACAAGGAGGCAGGTGCGCGGCTGTTCTTCAAAGGCTCGAACAACAGCCTGTTTGGTTCACCTGGCACCGTGCCGAATACCACCGTGCGACCTGACTACGTGCCCGGTGTGCAGACCGGCACCACGCCCAACTCGGTTACCTACGCCGATGTGCGTCCCGGTATTCCGCTCGACAACGGCGTGTTCAACATCGTCTGGGGCGGTGGCAGCAGCAAGTTCCTGGCGGCGATCAACGCCCTGGAAAACAGCGGCTTCGCCTACACACTGGCGCGCCCCAGCCTCACTGTGCTCAGCGGCCTGACGGCCAGTTTCCTGGCCGGCGGCGAGATCCCGGTTCCGGTGCCCAGCTCCGGCAGCGACAACGTGTCGATCGAATACAAGGAGTTCGGCGTACGCCTGGCGCTGACCCCGACCGTGGTCAGCCGCGACCGTATCACGCTCAAGGTCGCCCCCGAGGTCAGCGAGCTGGACTACAACAACGCGGTGAACATCGCCGGCACCCTGGTGCCGGGGCTGAGCGTGCGGCGCACCGACACCAGCATCTCCCTGGCCGATGGCGAGAGCTTCATCATCAGCGGCCTGGTCAGCAACAACACCCGCTCCTCGGTGGACAAGCTCCCCGGCCTGGGCAACCTGCCGATCCTCGGCGCGTTCTTCCGCCAGTCGGCGCTGGTGCGCGAAGAGACCGAGTTGCTGATGATCGTCACGCCGCACCTGGTCCAGCCGCTGGCGGCCAATGCGCGCCTGCCGCAGTTGCCGGGCGAAGCACTGCGCACCTACGACCCGAGCTGGGGCCAGCTGTTCTTCATGGAAAACGGCAACTTCGAAGGTCATGGGGGGTTATCACGATGAACGACAGCCTCAACCAGACTTACCTGGCCATCACCCGCAACGAAGAGGACCTGCAGTGGCTGCAGGACGCCCTGGCCCCGCAGGGGCAGGTGATCGGCGCCAGCGCAGGCACCCTCGACGAATTGCTGGCGCTGCTGGATGTGACGTTCAGCAACCTGGTGTTCATCGGCCTCGACCGCGAGCAGTTGGTCAGCCAGTGCGCGCTGATCGAAGGCGTGCTGGAAGCCAAGCCGATGCTGGCCATCGTCGCGCTGGGCGATGGCATGGACAATCAATTGGTGCTGCATGCCATGCGTGCCGGTGCGCGCGATTTCGTCGCCTACGGCTCGCGTGCCAGCGAGGTGGCCGGGCTGGTGCGCAGGCTCGGCAAGCGCCTGCCGACGGTGACCAACAACCCCAAACTGGGTGGCCTGACCGTGCTCTATGGCGCCCAGCGCGGCGCCGATGGCGCGCTGCTGACCACCCACCTGGCGCGGGTGGTGCAGGAGAGCGGCCAGCAGACCCTGCTGCTCGACCTGGGTCTGCCGCGCGGCGACAGCCTGGCCCTGCTCGGGCTGGAGGCGTCATTCTATTTCGGCGATGCCTTGCGCCACCTGCGCCGGCTCGACACCACGCTGATCGACAGCGCCTTCACCCGCGACAAAGGCGGCCTGCGCTTGCTGAGCTATGCCGAGAGCGACGATCCGCTGCGCCAGACCAGCGCCGCCGAGCTGTACATGCTGCTCAGTGCATTGCGCCAACACTTCCAGCACATCGTCGTGAACTTGACCGGGCATGCCGACAGCGAAGCGCTGCGCACCATCGTCAGCCATTGCGACAAGCTGATCGTCTACACCGACCAGAATATCCTGGACTGCCGGCGCAACCTGGAAGTCCTCGAACTGTGGCGCGACCGCGGCATCAAGCTCGAGCATGCCAGCTTGCTGGTGGACCGCTACCTGCGCAATGTCGCCCCGGATGCCGAGGCGCTCGCCAAACGCTATGGCCTGCCGCTGCTCAAGGTGATGCCCGACTGCCCAGAGGTGCGCCTGAACGTGAAGAACCAGGGCCTGAGCCTGTTCGAGCTGGCCCCGCGTGAAGGCCTGACTCAGGCCCTGCGTGCCCTTGGCGAGCGCCTGGCCCGGCGCTCGGAAAACCTCGCTCCACCGAGCTTCCCTTGGCTGCGTCGGTTGTGGGGTAGCAGATGAGCGGCGACGAACCCTTCGGCGGTCAGCGCCACGCGTCGGGCGACCCTCACGCGCTCAAGCGTGCGCTGCATCGCTTCGCGATCGACGCCATCGAGGACAGCGGGCGCAACCTGCTCGAAGGCGCACGCCCGGCGTTGACCCAGTTCGTCCTCGAACAGGTGGGTGACTATGTCGGGCGCTTGCGCCTTGCGCTGTCGCGCTACGAGATGGAGCGCCTGGCCGAGGAACTGGTCGATGAACTCACCGGCTTCGGCCCGCTGGAAGTGCTGCTGCGCGATGCCAGCGTCACCGAGATCCTGGTCAACGGCCCGCACCGGGTGTTCGTCGAGCGGGCCGGGTTGTTGCAGCAGACCGACCTGCGCTTCATCGATGCGCACCATGTCGAACGGGTCATGCAGCGCATCCTTGCGCCCCTGGGGCGACGCCTGGACGAGTCTTCACCGATGGTCGATGCGCGTCTGCCCGATGGCAGCCGGGTCAACGCGATCATCCCGCCAGTGGCGCTGGACGGGCCGTGCCTGTCGATCCGCAAGTTCCGCCAGGACATGCTCAAGAGTGCCGACTTGCTGGCCACCCGCGCCATCGATCAAGCCATCTTCGATTTCTTCGAGCGCGCCGTGGGCCGTCGTTGCAACATCCTGGTCAGCGGCGGCACTGGTACTGGCAAGACCACGCTGCTCAATATCCTCAGCCAGATGATCGCGCCGCGCGAGCGCCTGGTGACCATCGAGGATGTTGCCGAGCTGCAGCTGCATCACCCCCACGTGGTGCGTCTGGAAACCCGACCACCGAACGCCGAGGGCCATGGCGAGATCAAGCCCAGCGAGCTGATCCGCAACGCCCTGCGCATGCGTCCTGACCGCATCATTCTTGGCGAGATTCGCGGCGCCGAGGTGCTCGATGTGCTCACCGCGATGAACACCGGCCACGACGGCTCGATGAGCACCGTACATGCCAACACTGCACAGGACGCCCTGCTGCGCCTGGAGACCCTGGTCGGCCTCAGCGGCCGACAGATCGCCGAGAAGACCTTGCGCCAGATGATCTGCGCGGCGCTGGATGTGGTGATCCAGTTGACGCGTTTGCCTGATGGCAGGCGTTGCGTCAGCGAAGTGCTGGAGGTGGTCGGCGTACGTGAGGATGTGTATGTGACCAATACCCTGTTCCGCCTCGACCGACGCGGCGGCGAGACCTTCCAGCGCGAGGCGCCGAACCCGGCAGGCAGCAAACTGCGTCAGGACGGTGTGTCGTGATCGGGCCTTTGCTGCTGGCGCTGGCGCCGCTGCTGCTGGGGGCCGCCATGCTGCTGTTTCGCCTGGGCTTGTACAAGCGCGGCGAGGAGCGCGTCCTGCAGCGTCTGGGGCGCGCCTACCAGACGATTCGAACGGGCAGCGCCCGGCGCGACTGGCTCGACCCACTGCTGCAACGGGCCGGCCTGATCAGCGCTGACGTGCGTCCGCAACGCTGGCTGCTGGCGTGGTGCGGGCTGGTGCTGGTGGCGGTGTTGCTGGCCGGTTGGCTGGCCGGCCTGATGGTGCTGCTCGGTGCGCCGCTGTCGGGCTATCTGTACTTGAGTTGGCGATGCCGTCGGCGCATGCGTCAGCTCGTCGAGCAACTGCCCGGTCTGCTCGACTACAGCGTGCGCAGCCTCAAGGCCGGTCGGACCCTGAGCGATGCGGTGCTCGGCGGCATCGACGGCACGCGCGAACCGTTGCATTCGACCATGGGCCGTGTGCGCCGCAATGTGCAGATGGGCGTGCCATTGGAGGATGCGCTGAGCGAGCTGGCCGAGCTGTACGACCAGGACGAATTGCGCCTGTTCGCCTTGGGCCTGCGCATCAATCAGCGCTATGGCGGCAATGCCAGCGAACTGATGGAAAACCTGATCAAGCTGATCCGCGAACGTGAGCAAGGCGCGCGCCAGCTCAAGGCCATGACCGGCGAAACGCGTGTCACTGCGTGGGTGCTGGGGGCCTTGCCGCTTTTCATGGTCGGCTACTTCCTGACGGTCAACCCCAACTACCTGATGAGCCTGTGGCGCGACAGCAGTGGGCAGTGGCTGCTGTTCCTGGCCTTTGCCCTGCAGGCGGTCGGCTGCCTGGTGCTGTGGCGCATGATGAGGAGTCTTTGACATGGCCCTGCTGATCTGCGCCCTGTGCCTGCTCGTCGTCGCCCTGTTGCTGGGGCTGCAGGCCTCGCGTCAGTTGCGTGCGCGCTACCTGGTTACACGGCGCCTGCAAGGGCGCCTGGCTCGCGAGGAACGCTTGGGCGACATGCTCCACTGGCTGGGCAGCAGCCCGCTGGGGCAGCGCTTGCAGACGCTCGATGGGGAAACCCAGGGCCTGCTCGAACGGATCGGCTGGCGTCGCAGTCGCCAGCGCGCGCTGTTCGCCGCCGTGCAACTGGGATTGCCGTTGCTGGCCATGGGGCTGGCGTTGCTGCTGCAGCATGCCTTCATCGGCGTCGATGCCCTGCATTGGCTGGTGCTGCCAGTGTGCGCGCTGGTGATCGGCTACCTGTTGCCCAAGCGCCTGTTGGCGCTGGCTGCCACGCGCCGGCAACAGCGTATCGCCCAGGAGGTCAGCCTGATGATTCCGCTGCTGCGTATTCTCTTCGAGACGGGGCTGGCCGTGGAGCAGGCGTTGCGTGTGCTCAGCCAGGAGGGACGGACACTGGTGCCGGAGATCAGCGAAGAGCTGCAGCAGGTGTTGCAACGGGTGGATTCGGGGCTGTCGCTTGGCCCGGAGCTGGAGAAGACTGCGCGGGTGCTGGCAGTGGATGAGTTCGTCGACACCTGCGTGATCCTTCAGCAACTGCTGGTGCAGGGCAGTGGCGGGATGAAGTCGCTGCTGGCGCTCAAGGCGCTGCTCGACGATCGACGCCTCACGCACCTGCAGGAGCGAGTGTCGAAGATGTCGGCAAAGATGTCGGCGGTGATGATGGTATTCCTGTTCCCGGCCTTGCTCATCGTCCTGGCCGGGCCAGGTTTTTCTGCGTTGGCACGGGCCTTGGGGGTCTAGGGCCTGAGTCTAGGGAGAGAAGGATGAAAACGATCCTGTTGTTCACCGGCATGCTGCTGCTGGGCGGTTGTGCCGGGCAGTCGGCGCAGGGGCTGGGTGCATTGTTCGGCGGCCCAGGCTGCGGCAAGCCGGATGCCGATCAGCAACTGGCGTTGAACCTGGCGGACGAGATGCTCAATGAGGGGCGCCCGCATGCCAGCCTGGCGCACCTCGAGCAGTTGCCGAACACCCTCGACCAGGTGCGCCTGCGCAAGGCCAGGGTTTCGCGCCTGCTGGGGCGCAGCGAGGCCGAGCCCCTGTACCGCAGCCTGCTGGGGAGCTGCCTGGCGGCCGAGGGCGAGCATGGTCTGGGCCAGCTCGCCTCGGCGCGTGGGGACGATGCCCAGGCCTTGCAGAGCCTGCAGCGCGCGGTGCGCCTGGCGCCCACGGACGAGCGCGTGCGCAACGACCTGGGCGTGGTGCTGATGAACCTGGGGCGTTACGAGCAGGCGCGCTTCGAGTTCCTCACGGCCATCGAGCTGAAGGACGACAACGCTTTGGCGGCGGTAAACCTGGTGACCCTGTCGCTGGTACAGGACAACTGGCAACAGGCGACCGATCTGGTCGGTCGCCTGCACTTGCGCCCTGAGCAGTTCGCCGATGCCCAGGCCCGGGCCAGGCAGGTGAAATCCACCGGGCGGGGTCCCATTGCGTTGGCCAATGGTGCCGAGGCGGTGGTCAATTGAGCAGGAGGAGGGTGGTCATGTTCAGGTATCTGATGGGGCTTGCCGGGTGTGCTTGCGTGTCAGTGGCGATGGCTCAGGAGCCACCTCGCCAGGCAGAGGCGCAGACGGCTACCGAGGCGTTGCTGCGGGTGCAGTCCAGTGGTGAGCAGGCGTCGAACCGGTTGCAGGTGCAAACGGCGCAGGAGCGCGACCAGTCGATGCAGCGCTGGCTGGACACCTACAAGTATGTGATCCCGGATTTCTATCGTTGGACCAAGATGACGTCTTCGAATAACTGAGTGCGATAGCTGCAGGAGCGGCGCGATGCCGCTCCTGCAGCACCTAGTGGGTAATGAACCGCTGATGCACAGGCGAGGAGCGCGGCGTCAGAGCCAGGGCCAGCTGGGTGCGGTTGTGCATGTGGGTCAGGCGCAGCACCTGCGACACATAGAGTTTTACCGTGTTCTCGGTGATCCCCAGCTCACAGGCAATCTGGTAGTTGGTCTTGCCCTTGCTGACCAGCTTGGCCACTTCGAGTTGGCGCGGCGAGAGCTTTTCGAACACCGGTGGCAGTTCGTTCTCGAGTTCTTCCCCGTCACCGGCCCGGCGATGGGCACCCTGGCCACGGGCCTTTTCCAGGTCGTGGTAGAGGTCGTCGATGGATTCGGCCAGCTCCTGCAGGCGCTGGTTCAGGCTACCCAGCTCGCGGAAGTTGCGGCGCCGCTCCATCAGCGCTGCTTCCTGGCGGCGCAGGCCTTCGAGCAGCTCTGCCAGGTCCATGGGCTTCTGGTAGTAATCGGAAAACCCTTCGCGCAGCGCGCGAATGACATCCTGCTTGTCAGCGCGGCCGGTCAGCATGATCGCCTCGAACAGCCGTTGCTGCCCGGCGATGTCCTTCAGCGCGCGCATCAGCGCGATGCCGTCCTGTTCGGGCATGTGCAGGTCGCACAGCACCAGGCCAATGGACTCGTCCGCGCCGTAGCGCTCGATGGCCTGCGCCGTGGAGTGCGCCGGCACACAGTGGTAGCCCGCGCTTTCGAGATATTCGCAAAGCTCTTCGACGATCAACGGCTGATCGTCCACAACCAGTACTTTCACCTCACTAGCAGACTTGTTCACGTTCAACTCCCTGTTGGTACGGGCCCCGCTCCGTTGGCCAGACAGCCTGGCCCTTAAGAAAAGTAGTCGCACTTTGAAATTATGTACAAGGTCTATACACGCGGATTCGACCCACTGGTCATTCATTGGATCCAGACGGCGGTCAGGAGAAACCCGGCCAGCACGTAGGGTGCGAACGGTTGTTTGTCGCCCACCTGCTCGGCCAGGCGCTGCAGGCGCTTCTTAACCTTGGGGTTGGCCAGGGTCCACAGGCGGCGTCGGCCAAGCATCCACACCAGCACTGTCACGCCTGCGCCGATGAAGGTGCCGAGCACGTACTGGTGGCTGGTGGCCAGGGCCAGGGCGCCGAGCAGTTTCACATCGCCGGCGCCGAAGCGGCCGAGCATGTAGCCGGGAAGGGTCAGCAGCATGACGATGGCCAAGGCCCAGCCCGCATCGCTGGCATCGGCACCTATCCAGCTGTGCCCGGTGGCGAACAGCCAGGCCAGGGCGCAGGCGGCGACACCCAGGGTCAGGGTGTTGGAGATCTGCCGTTCACGGACATCTTGTTCGGTGCACAAGGCAAGCCACATCAGGAGAACAATGCTTTGCATTGGCAATTGGCCATCCCTATTCGTTGAACGGGTTCTATGCTGTCACTCAGGACTTCTAGTCAGGGTAGACGTGAACATGCGAGCAAGCTTGGCAGTACGGCAAAAAGGCGCGGCAGCCATCGAGTTTGTCGCAGTCTTCATGATCTTTTTCGCGGTGTTCTACGGATTGGTCAGCTACAGCCTGCCGATGCTCATGTTGCAGTCGTTCAACCAGGCCAGCAGCGAGGCGGTGCGGCGCTGCGTGGCGCTGGACCCGAACAGCGCCACCTATGCCAATGATGTCCAGAATCTGGCACGCCAGGTGATCGCCCAGCAACTGAGCTGGATGCCCGCTGCGCTGGACTTTCAGCCCGCCACCGATGCACGGATCGTACTGGCCCCCGGCAACCTGCTGACCGTGACCATCGACTACCCGAAAAACAAACTGACCAATGTCATGCCGGTGCTGGTGCTGCCGTTGATCGGCGAAGTGCCGCGGCTGCCCCAGCGCTTGCAGGCCCAAGCGAGCCTGCAACTGTGAGCAGCGTTTTCGATCGCTGGTTGGGGGGCCAGGCATCGGTGGCCGAGGCGCCGTTGGCGGTCGGTCTGCAGGTGTGGCTCGACGAGCAGGGTGAGGTGCTGCGCTTGTCTGGCCCCCTGCGTACCCTGTTGGCCATGCCGCCCCAGCATGCCAGACGGGTGCAGGATTACCTGCAGCACCATAGCTGGCTGGTGCTCGAAGGTGATCCCGCCGATTGGCAGGGACAGCCGCTGGATCTGGATTTTCGTACAGTGCACGGGCAGGCACTGCACACCCGTGGCTGGCTGCAACGTCAGGCCGAGGGCTGGCTGCTGCAGTTGTTCGATATCGGCGACCTGGTGCGCGCGCACGACCACGAGGGGCAGCGCTTGAGCCTGCAGCGCCTGGCTGGCGACATCGGCCGAGCGGTACGCGACTGCGGCGAGGAGCGCCTGGCGCAGGTGACCGGCGAGCAGTTGCAGCGCCTGGTCGAGTACTGGCAGGCCGATTCGGTGCGGCTGATGCTGCTGGAGGCCGGCGTCTGGCGCAGCCATGCCGACAGTGGCGATGACTGGCCCTGGGCCGATGACGGGCAACTGCGGCCGTGGCTTGAAAAGTATGCGCTACGGGGCGAGCTCGATGCGTGCGAGCGTTACGAATTGCAGGTCTTGTGCGGCGGCTTGCCGGTGTCGCTGCTGCCCTATCGGCTGGGGCCGGACATCCAGGCCTGCCTGCTGTGCGTGGCGAGCGGGGCGCCGCCTGTACACGAGGCGGGAGAGCGGCTCTTGCAGGCGTTGCTGGACCCGTTGCTGGCGCGCCTTCGACAGCGCCAGTTGCAGCGCAGCGACCAGCACCTCGACGCGCTGCAGCGGCAGTTGGGCGCCGGTTGGTGGGAGTGGCCACTGCAGGGGCCGCTGCAGTTGGACCCAGCGTTGGCGGCCAGTTTCGACCTGCCGCGTGAAATCACCGTCGAGCAATGGCTGGCGCGAGTGCACCCGGCGGATCGCGAGGCCGCGCAGCTGGCGCTCGAGCAACTGCGTGAAGGCCGTGCCTTGAGCCTCAGCCTGCGCCTGCAGGAGCACGCCCCGCAGATCAGTCCGCGTTGGCTGCACTGGGTGGGGCAGATGCAGGGGCGCCAGGTCCGCGGCTTTCTACTCGACATCAGTGCGCTCAAGGCTCAGGAACTGCAGGCTGGCGCCGCCCGTGCACGGCTGGAGAACCTGATCGCCAGCTCGCCGGCCGTGATCTATATCCAGCGCTATGCCGAGGGCGCGCTGCACAGCGAGTTCTTCAGCGCCAGCCTGGCCCCG